>JBBQQP010000043.1:0-15152 GCA_038215675.1 Chitinophagales bacterium
TTTAAGAACCGATGTTTACTTTCATGATGATGCGGCCTTTGCCAATTCAAAAGGACGATTGCTTACGGCCGCTGATGTAGCCTACAGCTTTCACAGAATAATCGACCGGGAGGTTGCCAGTCCGGGTGCATGGATATTTAATAATCGCATTGATTCGATTAATGGATTTACGGCGCTGAACGACTCTACTTTTCAGTTAAGATTAATCCGGCCTTTTCAACCCATACTTGGCATATTGAGCATGCAGTATTGCTCCATTGTTCCAAAGGAAGCGGTTGAAATATATGGCAGTCGTTTTCGCAGCCACCCGGTTGGTAGCGGACCTTTTCAATTGATTGCATGGGAAGAAGGGCAGGCTTTGTTACTTAAGAAAAATATGCATTATTTTGAAAAGGATAGCAGCGGCTACACTTTACCGTATTTGGATGGAATAAAGGTTTCTTTTTTTGATAGTAAGGCAACCGAGTTTCTAGAGTTTCAGCAGCACCGGCTTGATTTTATCAATGATATCGAAGCTTCCTTTAAAGATGAAATCCTTACCAAAACCGGTCACTTAAAAAATCAATGGGAGGGTAAACTCTTTTTGCAAAAGCATGATTACCTCAACATTGAATATTTAGGTATCCTGGTAGACCCCGAAAATGAACTGGTGAAAAATTCGCCTCTGCGGTTGCAAAAAATCAGACAGGCCATTAACTATGGTTTCGACAGAAGAAAGATGATGCTCTATTTGCGTAACTCAATTGGTACCGCGGCGGAGAGTGGTTTTGTTCCGGCGGGCTTGCCTTCCTTTGATACGGTTGCGGTTAAAGGCTATCGTTTTGATCTTTTTAAAGCAAAGCAATTATTGGCAGAAGCTGGTTTCCCCGAAGGGAAAAATTTGCCGGTGATTAAATTATTAACCATCCCCATTTATGCCGACCTGGCAAGTTATATCGCCAATGAATTAAATATGGCCGGAATTAAAGTGCAGGTAGAAGCCATTCAGAAAAGTTTGTTGCTGGAGCAAACCTCCAAATCGCAGGCGCTTTTCTTCAGAGGAAGCTGGATTGCCGATTATCCGGATGCGGAAAATTATCTCAGTGTTTTCTATGGAAAAAATCCAGCCCCACCCAATTACACCCGATACAAAAACCCTGTGTATGATCAATTGTATGAGCAGGCCGTTGCCGAAAAAAATAATTCTATCCGATACGGATTGTATCAGCAAATGGACCAGCTTATCATCCAAGATGCACCGGTGGTGCCATTGTGGTACGATATGGCCATCCACCTGGTGCATACCAATATTACCAACTTTTATCCCAACAGTTTGAACCTGCTGGAGTTGAGAAAAGTAAAAAAATAGTTGGACAAAATTCTTTAGTTTATAGAAAAATGGGTATATTTGGAGAAATTAATTGATATGAAATCTTTAAATAACGCTGCCAAAGTATATAAGCAATACTCAGCCCATATACTCAATGAAGAGTCAAATACACTTTCAGAGCCAGAGGCAATTTATGCCACCGCTTTTGATGATATGATCGCCGTTTCAAATTACGATAAAGATTTTGCCGCCGATTTATTAGACGTTTCCTTTAAAACCGTTTCACGGTATCAAAAAGAAAAGAAGAAATTAAGTCCGCTGCAAAGCGAATACATCTTAAAAACCATCGTGCTGTTTAATAAGGGCAACCAGGTATTTGGTAATAAGGAAAGTTTCAACCGATGGCTTGATAAGCCTGCATTTGGCCTCGGCAATCGCATTCCCCGTCCATTTATTACTACAGTTGGTGGTATCAATTTTATCATTGATGAACTCAACCGCATTGCTCATGGCGATCTTGCATAAAAATTACCTATGAATGTTTTCAGAATAACTACTGCTCAATGGTGCAGATCGCTGGCTGCTTCCGGCTATCCGGCAAGATGGAGTGCAAAAGGACGTTTTGTAATTTATACGGCAGGCAGCCGTGCATTGGCTTGTTTAGAAAATCTGGTGCATAGGAGCGGAGAGGGCAACAATGCCTTATACAAAGTAATGATCATCGAAATTCCGGAAACGATTGCAGTTGACGTATTGGACGAGACTACATTAAAAAAGGATTGGCATAACATCAACCAATATGTGTATTGCCAATCCCTTGGAAGTAAATGGTTGAATGAATCTAAAACAGCTGTTTTAAAAGTGCCCTCCGTAGTTATAAAAAAGGAACACAATTATTTGCTCAATCCCAATCATCCCGATTTCAATAAAATAACCTTAACTGGTAGCGAAGACTTTGATTTTGACAAGCGATTCTGATCAATGTTTTTTTAACTTACTCTTAAATACTTTCTCAAACTTTTCTACTTTGGGCCTTATTACAAACTGGCAATAGCCTTCACCTTTATTGCTATTGTAATAATTTTGATGGTAATCTTCTGCAGGATAAAATTTCACAAAAGGCTCCACCTTTGTAACAATAGGGTTATCCCAGGCGCCACTTTTTTCTAATGCTGCTTTGTATTTTTCAACAGTAGCTTTTTGTTCGTCGTTATGATAAAAAACCACGCTGCGGTATTGGGTGCCAACATCATTGCCCTGCCTGTTCAGCGTTGTAGGATCATGTACTTGCCAAAACATTTCGAGTAACTCATCGAAAGTTACTTTGGCTGGATCGTATTCAATGTTGAGGCATTCCGCATGACCGGTAGTGCCGGTGCACACTGCTTTGTAAGAAGGATTTTCTACCCGGCCGCCACTGTAACCGCTCGTTACTTTTACTACACCTTCTACTTGTTGAAAAATTGCTTCGGTACACCAAAAGCAACCGGTACCGAAAGTAGCCGTCTTTGTTTTTGAATAGCCAATATGTTCAGTCATACTGGTTGATGCAGTTGTTTTCTTTTTTTGAGCACAGCAAACCAAGCTCATAGAAACAACCATCGATACAAAAAATAGTTTCATGTTTATATGTTTAAAAAATCTACGCAAAATTAATTGGTTAAGTTTGACAAACAATTTTTGATAACTAAGGTTTAACAATCAGCCACTTTGTTTTGGTAGTTCAGTTTAAATTTCTTCACATTTAAAAATTTTATGATGTACCTGCCATTGCGTAATTACCAAAATTATTGATGTTTAAATCAAGTAACTGTATCCGCTTTTTTCACCTAAAAAAATTGTTGCTTACATCGATGGCAATAATATTTTGTACTTTATTTTATTCATCTTGTAAACCTGCTGTTACTATGCAAAATCTTTCAACCCATGCTTTTCGATTGAAACCCGGTGAGGATTTGAAAGCCGGTATTCAGAAGTTGGTTGCTGAAAAGCAAATAAAAGCGGGCTGGATCAGCACTTGTGTAGGAAGTCTTACGGACTACACGATTCGTTTTGCCAATCAGCCAAATGGAAGTACAGATTCTGGTCATTTCGAGATCGTGAGTTTAACGGGTACTGTTGCTGTCAATGGGTCTCATATTCACATAAGCATTAGTGACACCAAGGGAAAAACGATTGGCGGTCATCTGATGGATGGATGCAAAGTTTACACCACTGCCGAAATAGTGATTTTAAGTAGTGATCAATTTGAATTTAAAAGAGAAAAGGATGGTACGACGCCTTGGGAAGAGTTGCAGGTGAAGGAAGTGCGGAGGGATTAAGGAATTGTTGAATTGTTGAATTGTTGAATGGTTGAGTTGTTGGAATGTTGGATTTTTGGAATTTTGAATTGTTATATGTTTTATTGATAATAAGTGCCGTTCGTTTTGGTTTTTCCAATCTGTCAAATTACTTTATTTTCCTGCTGATGCCAGCGTTTTAGCATGTTTCACTGCGATGCCGATTTTGTACCTTTGCCGTCATTAAATCAAAAAATATTTTAGAGGTTATAATATGATAAAGTTTTTTCCGGAATCTACGTTGGTGCAGTTAGAATATGAAAAGGTGAAAGCCTTACTGGCCGAGTATTGTAAAACAGAATTTGCAAAAGAGCGTGCCAATAATCTACGGATACATACCAAAAAGGAGTTTATCGATCTGGAGCTAAGGCAAAGCCATGAATATAAATTAATATTAATGGCCGGGCAATATTTCCCCAACGATTTTGTGTTGAACCTAACCAGGGAATTAAAGTTATTGGCAATACCAGGTGCAGTACTCGTAGGCGAACAGTTTTTACAAGTTCGCAAACTGGCTGAAAATGCCGGTAGTATTTTCCGCTGGTTTGATGCAGAGCGAAGGGTGGCTTATCCTGCGCTTACCAGGGTGATTGAAAATACTTATTTTGAAAAAAACATTTCTAAATCGATTGATGAAATACTGGACGAATCCGGTAATGTAAAAGATAGTGCCAGCAAAGAATTGGCTGGTATTCGGATGAATCTGTATCGCAAAAGAAATGAGTTGCGCCGTGTTTTTGATAGGATGATTACCAAACTGAATAAACTTGGTTACCTGGCAGATATTGAAGAAAGCTTTATTAATGGGAGAAGGGTATTGGCGGTATTTGCAGAACAAAAACGGATGATCAAAGGTATTTTGCATGGCGAAAGTGATAGTCGCAGAACTACCTTTATTGAACCCGAAGAAACGACCGGATTGAACAACGATATTTTTTCGTTGGAAAATGAAGAACGTAAGGAAGTGTACAAGGTGCTGCGCCAGCTTACACAAAATATAAGCGCTTATGCCCCTTTGTTAAAAACGTATTATGACATTGCTGGTACGTATGATTTTATCAATGCCAAAGCAAAATGGGCCGTGGAATTGGGAGGAAACTATCCGCTCGTGCATGATAAGGCACATATCCATTTAATACAGGCTTATCATCCTTTACTGCTGATCTATAATAAAAATAATAACAAGCCCACCATACCCGTTAACCTGAGCCTAAATGACAAAAGCAGGATATTGGTAATCAGTGGTCCCAATGCGGGAGGTAAAACCGTTACCTTAAAAACGGTAGGATTGCTACAACTAATGATGCAGAGTGGATTGCTGGTGCCGGTACATCCGGATAGTGAGATGGGTATTTTTAAGCAGATCATGATTCATATCGGCGACACACAGAGTTTGGAATTTGAACTGAGTACCTACTCCTCTCACCTAAAGAACATGAAGCACTTTATGGAAAATGCCAATGGTAAAACGTTATTTTTTATTGATGAATTGGGAAGTGGAAGTGATCCGAATTTAGGAGGTGCGTTTGCAGAAGTCATTATGGAGGAACTGGCACACAAGCATTCTTTCGGTATCGTAACCACGCATTACCTCAATTTAAAAGTGATGGCTAATAAAGTGCCGGGTATCATCAATGGTGCCATGCAGTTTGACGAAAAGAATTTACTGCCGCTGTATAAGCTGGTTGTAGGTAAGCCGGGAAGTTCGTACACCTTTTCTATTGCCGAGCGTATCGGGCTTGAAAAGCGCTTGATTGAAAAGGCAAGAACGCTTGTAGATGAGGATCATTTCACCCTGGATAAACTGCTCAACCGCACAGAGCAGGATTTACAAAAAATTGACCTGGAGAAAAAAGAATTGTTTCACCTGCTAAAAGAAAATGAGCGGTTGAAAAAGGAAATGCAACAGGTGCTGGACAAAGAAAGGCACAACCAGGAAGTGGAACGAATGAAACACCAAAATAAGATATCTGAAGATAAATTGAACTATCTGAAAGATATGGAGCGTCGGTTGAAAGCAATGGTAATTGAATGGCGCAGGGCAGAAGATAAGGACAACGTGGTGAAAATGATCCATGCCTTATTGTTCAATACCAAAGAAAAAATGGTAGTGGATAAGCAGCAGAAAAAAATGAATGAAAAGTTTGTGGAAATTGGTGGCGAAATTCAAATCGGTGATAAAGTGAGGATGAATCAGAACCGCCAGGTAGGTATTGTAAAAGAAATTCGGGGTAAAAAATGCGTGCTGCAAGTGGGTGTAATGCCCATCACTGTTGACTTGAAGGATTTGGTAGTAGTAAGAGACAAAGATCCGGAGCAAATAATTTCTTAAAAATTTTGGCTTGAAAACATTCTAACCTTACTTTTGCGCCGGAGAGTTGGCAGAGCGGTCGATTGCGGCAGTCTTGAAAACTGTTGACTGTAACAGGTCCTGGGGTTCGAATCCCTAACTCTCCGCCAAAATAATAACAAAACCCGCTCTGGTAGCGGGTTTTGTTATTTTCTTTACTTTTGTAGTAGCTAAAATGGCAGCAATCATTTATTGCGATTTGTACTACCCAAGTTGATAAATTGACTGCCTGTAGAATTTAAAAGTTTAGCTGAAAGCAATCCTATGAAGAAGCTTACCCTATCGTGTTTAACTGAGTATAACTATTTCTTCTATGCCTTTCAAAATTGAAACTGTTTTCGTTTTTTAGAATAAATTATCCACGCTCCTGTACTTTCAACTTAACATATACGAAATAGTCGGGTTTTCAGTATTAAGGTATTTGAAAATATTATTGAGATACTTTTTAAGTTGTTCTATTTATTTTTACTGAAGTACTGATTTTAGTTTAATCAATTTTAAATTTCTTCATGTAGATGCTAATGAATTAACTTTTAATAGCAAACGTTGGGCTACTATTTTGTAGCGTTTATAAATTTTCGGGGGTTCTCATCCCCCTGCTTTGGAGCGGCCAGGAGTGGTTGGTATTTTGATATTATCCATCAGGCGCAGGGCTCCGGCCCTTTGTCTTCCTTGTTACTAATCTTCTGTTCTGATAAAAACAAATCAACGAAAAGCCCCTGGCTTCATCTATCACACAATCAAAGGTTCACAGAGGTATACCGTACAAGTGAGTGATCCCAGGTTTCGCCGCTACGCTCCTCGTTGGGACATACTGCACAAAAATGCCGCCTGTAAATACACCCGCTTGTAAAATGATCTTCCTTTCTTTACAAAATGCGACCTCTCAAATACAATGTTTTCCTGTAACCTATCTTTGCAAAGCCCCTTGTGTAACCGGCGAAATATAAGCAATGCAGCAAACAGGCATCAATTTTTAATATACCCCACCATGATAGATAAACTCGCCTGGATAGCCATACAAGACAAACAGATACTCTCCACCAGAAGTGTTGGTAAAGACAAATACTATCTTCCGGGCGGTAAACGGGAAGCTGGTGAAACGGATGCAGCTGCTTTGTATCGGGAAATTAAAGAAGAGCTGAGCATAGACCTGCATGTGGAAACGTTGAAATGGGTGGGTACTTTTTTGGCACAGGCAGATGGCCACCCGAATGGAACGCTTGTGCAAATGACCTGCTATACAGCCCGCTATACCGGCACCCTAAAAGCCGCTGCAGAAATAGCGGAAATAAAATGGCTTAGTTATTCAGATAAAGAGGACATATCGGAGGTGGATAAAAAAATATTCGACCATTTACTTGCAGCAGGTTTGTTGTGATACTTTCCAAAAGAAAAACAGTTTGTTTATTTATTAATTTATCGCTCCTTATTACGAAACGTCCCTTGCCATTGCACAAGGCTCCGGCGGAGACGTTGCTGCGAAGGAGTCTCACTCAGCATTTAAAAGTTCCCAGGTGAGTCTCCACCTAAGGCTTTGCAGCGTTGCCGTGGGACTCGCCGCTATCCAAGCGGACTGTTGAAATCCTAATAATTATTTTTTGAAGCTGGGGTGCATTTCGCTCCTTCACCCTGCTGCTATAGCGGCGGGTTCTGCCTGGCATAGACCCACTGCACGGAAACCCGTTTGGGAACTCTTTAATGTTAAGGGCGACAAGGAGCGGGATTAAATTGACCTAAAAGCAGGTCATTTGTAATGGCGAAAAAGTGCGCAATGGTCAACACTTCGGATGTTGGTCGGGAGACGCAACATCGGCGTTCAGGATTTTTGGTTTCATGTGATTTAGAAGTAGGTGACTTGCGATTGCGAAAAAGTTTACGATGGTCAACGGTTCGGATTTTGGTCGGGAGATGCAACATCGGCATTCAGGATTTTGGGTTTAATGTGATCTAAAAGTGGGTGACTTGCGATTGCAAAAAAATTTACGATGGTCAATGCTTCGGATGTTGGTCGGGAGGCGCAACATCGGCGTTCGGGATTTTTGGTTTAATGTGATTTAAAAGTGGGGGACCTGGTGTGGCGAAAAAGTGAGTAATGGTCAACGCTTAGGATGCTGGTCAGAAGGCGCAACATCGGCGTTCGGGATTTTTTGGTTTAATATGATTTAAAAGTGGGGTACTTACTCCATCAAGCGCAGCTCTCCGTCCTGTGTCTCTTTGTTACTGAAATAAATTTTCTAGCTGCTGCAATAGCAGGATAGTATTAGCAACGGGTAAACACCAAATAGAGTGGTTAGCTATCGGCTCCGACGCTTGGTTAAGAATTTTATACCGGTAACAAATTTTATTAAAATATATGCTGGTAACACTCTGGTATAAGACGGAAGCCTCCCCTTATAAAGAATTGTTCCACCTCACTACAATATAGTAGTAAGTTTTTCGCTGGTCTAAAAATCTATATTTATGAAAAAATACATTCTTCTTTCGCTTTCTCTATTGACACTAGTTTCCTTTTCTTGTAAAAAAAGTAATACTCCTCAACCAGCTCCAATTGTTTTTACCAGCCCAACAACAACAAGTATAAGAACTTCAGCAGGTTCAACTATAAATTTGCAAGGCCAATTAATTGTAACTGACAAAATAGAAAAACTGGAAGTTTTTGAAAAAATTGGTAATAATGCTCAAACTTTGATAACGAGCAAAGGATATTCGAACAGTACAAATACAGACGTATATACAGATACATATGTTGTGCCTGCCGGAACACCTTCTGGAACCATGATAACGCTTACATTTATTTTATATCAAAAATTCCTCATCACGGAGTTTGCAAGAACAACATTAACTATTACAGTTAATTAATTAAATCTAAAATAATTTTTAAAACAATCCTGTCTACAATGGCAGGATTTTTTTATTCAGGTGGGGTGACTCTTCCTAAAATAACTTTACACTTATTGTTATTAATCCTGTTGTAATTGTACACCGAACAGCGTCCGGCGCCTGGAGACAATCATGGCCAACACAGGGGCTCTGCAGGAGAAGCGGCTGCGAAGGAATACCCGGTGGCGCAGCCAATGCCGGCCTGGCCATATTATCCGCTGCAAAATCGTTCATATAATGAGCGCCGTGAGAGCCGATTATAGATTGATTTTAAAATAGCCAATTAAAGCAAAGAAAATAGCAGGCTTCTTACGGGACACCTGCTATTGTTCTTGCATCTGAAGGGAAACTATGTTGAAGGGATTTAGCCTTTCAAGAATTTTATGGTTGCCAAAATATTTTCTGCAACCTTCTTACCCTGTACCGTACTTTTTTCACAGGTGGCCCGGTAATGCAGCCCACCATAAAAACGGCTGGCGTTTACCTCATCATTCAATTGGGTAAAACTGGTATAACTGCGGGGCGGATAGCCAAGATAATCGTAGGTATGGAGTGTAAAGTGGAAATTCTCGCCAAACATATTACTCATCATAGCGATTGTTGCGCCTCCTGTTGCGGAATGGCCGGCAGGAAATTCAGGGAAATTTGGCGTAGGGATATAGGGTGACCAGGCAGCATCGATATTAGCACGGATATAGGTAACCGGACGCATGGTGTTGAACTGATATTTATTGGTAAAGAGAACAATGGTAACATCGTGTTGAGCCAAACCAACCTTTACATAAGTGAGGGCGGCCATATCAAGCATTGGCTTTGTAAGGTCTAAAGCCTGCGTCATGAGTGCAACATAGGTGCCACCCGGTGAATAACCAGGTACATCCTTAAAATAATCAACCATCGCTTTTTGATCGCCTGTTATATTATTTCTAGCGATATATACCTCGTTTGCCATAATCCAGAATGGAGAGCCGGCTGTTGTTGAGTAAGTTGGCGGCGGAGCAAGTGCTGTACCTGTAGCCACACCTGGTACCATCAGGCGGCGCTGGTATGTATACGGGCCACCGGGTTGAGCAGGGGGAGGGGCCGTGGGAACCCAAAGCCCAAAACCAATAGGTACAGGATATGGTATATTTACAATCGCCGAACCATCCATCGCAGCCCAATTAAATACTCTTGTTGCTACTTCTTTTCCAAAGGCAATGGAACGTTGTAAAGTAGCAGCATCCACCTCACCTGCATAAACTGCCTGCCAGGTATTTTCGAGGTTTGTCATAGCAGTTTTATTTGCAACTGCAGTTGTGGGGAAAAGTCTCCGATTCATTTCTGCAAGGGCAGCATTAGCACTTGCTGCCCAATGATACGCTTTGCCCGGTTCGGTTGAAGGCATTAGTGGGAAATCGGTTAGCTGACCATGCAAAGTCTGGTAAGCTGGCATGCCCGGAACAACTGATTCGTACAAAGCAATCCCGCAATAGGCCTGGCATCTATCAGTAGCCTGGCTTCCTGTACCTGCCGGTAAAGGAATTTTAAACATGCTTAGTTGCATGTTTAGCCAACTTACAACTACATCCGACGAAAAGGTTTTCGTTTGCTTTAAATGCCCATTACCGGATTTGGAATTTAGCTGCGAATTTGAAATTTTACTTTCGTCTAACGGTGAAATTTCTTTTTTGCACGACAGGATTATTAAGCCTGCCGACAGCAACCACACCAAAATTTTAAAATGAATTCTTTGTTTCATGTTTGCGTTTTTTAAAGTGAAATAATGAGAAGAATGTGTTACATTTTTTGAGTACTCCTGCATGATTTTTTATTGCATTTAGCTGTTCCGTTTTTACTTTCAAAGCATTTATTTTTTGGGCGGCTTCCCTTTAGTTTTAAGGAATGCTATTATCTGCTGCCAAAAAATACCCAAGAGGATCAGCGCAGTAAGCAACCCGATAGCCAGCAAAAAATCCATGATTTGTTTTGTGCAAAATACTGCGGCGAATGGCCAGGTAGTTACACTTTTAGCAAAGGGGGCTAAAACCCCTATGAAGGGTGGTTGTCAATTATTGAGCTGTAAAAAAGTGTCAATCAGCGTTTAAGTTGAAGGCGGATACAGGTGCCGGATGCAAGTCCCTTTTCATCAAAAAGGTCTTCAATCATTACAGGCAATGGTTCGGTCGTCTGATTAAAATCGGCCATTCTGTTTTGGGTAATTGTTATGCCTTTTGAAGTAGTATGATCAGGCTGCTTTTTTGCGGAAAGTTTTGCGGTATTTCTGCCGATGCCATTGTCGTGGATATTAATGAACAACCAGCTTTCGTTTGCGGTAATGGCAATGCGCAAAAGCTTTTCCCCTTCCTTTTTATTGAGCCCGTGCCAAAGAGCATTTTCTACAAAGGGCTGTAGCGTAAGCGGAGGAATTTTTTCAGCCGAAGTATTGATAGCATCATCAATATCAAGTGTATAATTAAAGGTGATGCTCAGCCTTAGTTTTTCGAGGCCGATGTACCGGTCCAGCATTTCCAATTCCCTTTCCAGGCTGATGACATTGCTCTCGGCCTGCTCCAACACCTGGCGCAGCAAGCGGCTGAAACTGCCAATATAGTGGATGGCCTCATCTTCCTTTCCTTCGGCCACCAGGGCTTGAATGCTATTCAGCGCATTGTAAATAAAATGCGGATTCATCTGTGCTTTCAGTGCCGTCATTTTAAGCTCATTCATCCGTTGTTGTAACCCCGCTTTCTGCTCCACACGTTTCACACTTCTCCTGTATAAATAAACTACCAGTAATTGCGCAAAACCAATCATAAATAATCTAAACCACCAGGTCTCCCAAAATGGTTTTTTGATGATAAAAGCAAAGGTAGTGGGAGTGCACCAATCGCTATTGATGGTTTTTGCTTTTACATTAAAAATGTAATTAGCCGATGGTAAATTGACAAAATTTACAAAACTGCTTTTTGATGCAATGCTCCAGCCGGTATCCAGGCCTTCCAGTTTATAGGAATATAATAGATCTGAGGAACTGACGAAGGAAATTCCCGTAAAGCTAAATTGGAGATTATTATTGTTGTAGGGCAAAACAGGGTTTTGTGGCAAATGCCAAAATCCGGTAAACGAACCGGTATAATTTTCCCAGTTGGTTTTTTTAAAATTCACTTGTATTTCTTCAATACTGATTGCAGGCTTTGTAGGGATAAATGTGATGTCATCCGGATTAAAAGCATAGATATCATTTTCGTTGATGAACCAAATGTTTCCCGTTTTAGAGGTCATCAATTTAGCATTATTGCTTACTTCACTGCCCATGTTTGAATGATCGGACAATTGGTTAATCCTGATATTATTTGAAGATTTATCGATAGTGAAAACCATTAGACCCTTTGATGTAGCGGCCCAAATGTTGCCATGGTTATCCATGCAGGCAGCAATTATTGCATCGCTGAGCAGTCCGTTTTCTGAAGTGATGCTGTAGTTGTTTTCGGGCAGATTATTGTTGTTCCAGTAATAATGCCGCAAGCCATAATTGCCACCATACATCCAAAATCCTTTGTTGCCATCTTCTAAAAAAGAAGTCCCTGGCATTGCCCAAAGACCCAAGTTGTTAGAAATATTAAATGCATTATCCTGTTCATCAATCAATACAAAATCTTCGTACGGACAATAGAATAAGGTGCGGCCATTTGCAAACCCAAAAGCGTTTCGGGGTTTAGAAAGTCCTGCCTTCTTGTTGCGGGAGGTAAAAAAAAGCGCTTCGTTTCCAATTAAAGTTTTTAAAGTATCTAAACTGAAAAATATTTTCCCTGTTTTAGGGTTGCGGGTGATCCAAAAAAGATCATGGATTTCTGGCAACAGATTAGAACAATCCAATAGCTTATTATTTTCAAGCCTGTAAATCCTACGATCCCGTGTTGCAAACCATATTCTGTCTTGTTCATCTTTAAAGTAAGAGTCGGGAAAGTCATTCTTAGCTTTCGGATTATTGGCATAAAACTGAAAGCCTGCTTTTTCAAAATCATGGCCATTAAATTGTAATATTCCCTGCTCTCGTGAAAAGACATACAAGCTTCCGTCAGGCGCTTCCATAATATTCCTGATATCATCAATGAGTGGATTTGTTTCACGGCTATAATGTGATAGCACTTGTTCCTGAATTTTTAATAAGCCACGGTCAGAGGTGAGCCAAATGTTATGATCCCGGTCTTCAAAAAAATTTGTAAAAAGTGTACCTTTTACAGGGATTGAATCGCTAAAATGATCAGTATTACCTGGTGCAGCAACGTAGATCATGCGATAACTATGCCTGCACATCCAGAACCTTTTTTTCGAGTCGATAAAAAAATCAAACCACCCACCCTTTGGTAGTTTACCCTTAAACAGTGGTACTAATTTTCCATCCGCAGTAAGTTCAAAAATATCTTTAAAAGTGGAAGTATATAATTTCCCATTTTTATAATAGATGTTGTTGAAATAAACATCTCCTTCAGATTTATGTGAGATTAATTCTACAACCTTATTGTCCTTTCCTTTTTTTACAATGGCATTTCCAAAATTAAAATAAGTATCCTGGTCTGTTACGCAAATCTGCCTGCAAATTCTATTTTCATAACCCTGAATTAGTGGCTTTTTTTTCCAATAGTTTTTATTAAAAAGAAAAGATCCCTGGTGTGTTTGAATCCATAATTCTCCGTTTTTCAACTGGTTGAGACTATAGATATAACCATGATGCGCACTCGAATCATCAAAGGGATAACTGATAAACCGGTTGTTGCTAAATTCAAAAACATTATCTGCAATGTTTACCCAAAACCTACCCTGGTCATCTTCTAAAACCTTTCCTGCCGAAAACTGTGTAAGCCCCTGACGAAATCCATGATTCACAAAGTTCTTTCCATCAAACCTATCAAGCCCTTTATAAGTACTCACCCAAATAAAGGCCTTTACATCCTGATATATGTTATGGGTTATTTGATCCGTTAGTCCATCTTTTGCAGTATAAGTTTTTACTGAATAATGGTTAGACTGCCCGGTACTGCCCTGATAAAAGCAAAGCAAACAGAGCAGCAATCGTGCATTCGATATGTAATTTAATTTTTTCAAGTACCGGTAAAATGGTTATCCTTTAAACAGGTTCAAAAAAGCAGTTTTGTTATTTCTCGACAATTCTAATTCGTGGCCATTACTCATTACAATAAAACCGCCTTCGCTTTTTTTGAAAGCTGTAACCTGTGCCAGATTGATAAGATAAGAGCGGTGCGGCCTGAAAAAATTTTGATCAATCAGGATGTCATGATAGTAGCCCAGGGTATGGCTTGAGGTGATTTTTTTGTTGCCTGAAAGATGTATGATGGTATAGTTGCTTCTGGCCTCACCGTAAATAATATCGTGAATGGCTACTACGTAAAACCCTTCGGGAGATGATATGGTAATGTTGTGCAGGGTAATGCTATCATTTGCTTTAAACGCTACAGCTGTTTCAATTGGTCCATTCAGTTTTTTTATTGCTTTATGAATGGCCAGTTTTAACTCTTCGGTAATAATTGGTTTCATCAGATAGTCTGTCGCCTCAAACTTTAACGCTTTAAGGGCATACTCATCATGGGCCGTTACAAAAATCACTTGAAAATAACGATAGGGCATTTGTTGCAAAAGCTCAAAGCCGCTTTCGTTTTGTAACTGAATATCCAGTAATAAAATTTGAGGTTCATACCGGGTTAGCAATTCAAGTGCTTCCGCGACGGTTGTAGCTTCAAAGATTTCTGTCACTTCAGGCAAATGCTTATGCAGCAAGCTTTTCAAAATACTGCGGTTGTTGCGTTCGTCATCTACAATAAGGCAGCCAATGTGTGCGTTCATTGAGTGAATTTTTTAAATGATCATAACTCAAAAATATTGGGTTTATATTCAGAGTTAAATTTTTTTTTCGATGCTCCGTCTTTCATCATCAACCCAATTGAAGGTAATATTTTTCCCGTGTGTAATGTGCAAAGCCGAGGCAGTTGCGCCAAACAGCGCAGTGTTCCGGTATTAAAAAATGATAGCCCGTAATCATCCTTCTCCATGGGCGCATCGCTAGCTCATATTGTTGCAAGTAACCAATTATTATCTACAAAAAAAACGGTTCAAAACCGTCTTTTATAAAATGATTGCAAGTATACCAGTTAGTCTTTTTTGTAGTAGGTATATGCCCTTTTTACAACCTTGGTTGCTTTGCCTTTATCGTTGTAACTCGTTCGCCGGGTCCCTTTACCTTTGTCGTCGTAGCTGTCGTATTTATAAGTGG
>JBBQQP010000044.1:0-15116 GCA_038215675.1 Chitinophagales bacterium
TCATGGCGACAAAATGTATCCGGGCCAGATCATTGAATATAAGGTAAGTCCTGTGTTGGGTATTCCACTTTATTGGATGACGGAAATAACGCATGTGACAGACAAGAAGTTTTTTGTAGATGAACAACGTTTTGGTCCTTACAGCATGTGGCACCACCAACATCATTTTAAAGAAGTGGAAGGAGGGGTAGAAATGACCGATATTGTACACTATAAATTACCTTTCTGGTTTTTCGGAGATATCGCCAATACACTTTTTGTAAAGAAACAGCTAAAAGGAATTTTTGATCATCGCTTTGCTTTTGTAGAAAAGCGCTTCCCTAAAAAATAAAGGATTGAAAAAAAAAATAGGCTCGAAATCTTCGAACCTATAAAAAAAATTCTGCGAAGTAAATAAATAATTCTGTGAAAAATTAGCAGAGATATTTAACCAGCAAGCTCTCTCAAAGTCCGCCTTCGGGGGATCTAGAGGGTTTCTACCCCGGCATTCTGGTAATATATTTCTCCATCTGCTTTATCTGATCTGCAATTTGCGGTGTAGTAGGTTTTAGTGCTTTCGCTTTTCTAAAGTATTCCTTGCCAGCTCTGAATTCTCTTTTGTTGATCATGATCGACGAAAGCTGTAAGTAAGCAGCGGCTTCATTTTCCTTATCGGGTAAACCCGAACGTATGGCACCACGGATATAGCTTTCTGCCTGTTTCATATCGCCTTTTTGCATGGCCAGCATACCCAATTGCAATTTGTTGGCACCCTCTGCCTGTTTCATTTGACCACCCATCAATCCACTTCCATCGCCCATTAATTCCTGGCTTTTTTTCAGATTTTTTTCGGCTCCATCAAAGTTCTGGTCCACCATATCGAGGTTGCCCTTAACAGTATAGTAAACAGAGCGGATTGGTTTAATCAATAAAGCCGGAAACCAAATGGAGGCCAGTACTTTTTTAGCGCCTTCCATATCGCCGGTTTCCATACATTCCTGTATTAACCGCATTGGGCCAAACACAAAATGACCTGCAATCAGCACCACCGCTACAAGATATAAAACAAAAGATGGCCAAAACCCTGCTTGTACATTCGTGAAAATCGCCAGGGCTAAAAATGCAAAGCCCAACCAAAGACGGTATTTAATAACTACGTTCAACCACTTCATGTTCTTAATAAATTAGGACGGCAAAGATAGTATTCGAATGTGAATTTTTGGTTTTCGATTTTAGCTGTAAAATTCCAACAGGTGGCAGTGACAAAAACATAGTTTACGTTGTGTTGGTGCAAAATCTATATTGCTGCTAAAGAGTTCTTTGGGTTTCGGAACTTCCCGAACTCATTATTTTTTTGAGTTAAAAAAGCCTTCTTAATAAAATAGTTTGGTTGATTTGCTTTTGTGGCAGGCAGGGCTAAACAATTTTTTACTAACTTGCGCCAGTTATTTTCAATATTTATTCTTTATTTTATTGAAAGCAACACATCGGTCCCGTAGTTCAATGGATAGAATAGAAGTTTCCTAAACTTTAGATGTGAGTTCGATTCTCGCCGGGACCACAATATAAAATTTATAAGCCTTGCTTACAAAAGTTTGCAGGGCTTTCTTTTTTCATGATTAACTCCGTCAATCACTGTTTAAAATTGTTCTCTTAAGATAAAGATAGCAACTGGACGAAACGATCGCATACCCAAATTGTCTCTTTGGTCGGTGGTTTGGCTATAACTGTTTTTCGAAGTTGCTTATTACTTCTTTTATAGTCATGTAAGTATACTAACGCTTTACAGCAATTGTCGGGGAAAATATTCTACGTTTTGTACGTCCTCGAATCCTCAATTTTTTTTTAATGCAATAGAATCAGCCTGTTAATCCGGGCATAAATATTTCATTGTTTAGCTGCATCAGTAACATTAAAATGCTGATCATTTGCAGTAGCGACAAATTCATCGTCCGTTTGCAAGCCAATGTGTATGACACGAGATAGAATTAAAAATCGGATGGATCAATTAATGCTGGTTGTTCAAACATGTGTGGTAATGGTATTTCTAAATTCATTTATATTTATTAATGCTTGCTATGGACAACACAAAAATATTTTACAGGAGTTATCAAATAAAAAATTTATTTCCTTTCATAGTAGTAAAGCATCCGATAGCCTGCCGCCAGCACTGTTAAATTATTTCTTATATGATAGCTTGCGGCACATCAATATAGTTTCCAATGTCAACGTAATAACTGTCACCGGCAATAAAGCCCAGGCGGCTGCATTTGTCAGCGCATCTTCCGGCCGACAAAAAAAAATCTTTCGTCCGGAGTGGAGTAGACCATTAATGCTTGACACCGTAAAGATTTCGCTTAAATCTTTCGGTACTTCTTTTTTTGTTTACGGTCAAAAACTAATACCCGATTATCCGGCGATCAGTTTTAAACACTTCGTTATTCTCGATTCGCCTGGTCATTCTTTAACGATTAATGGTAAAGTGTATGGAGGTGATAATACAAACAAAAATCTCGATATTAAAATAACCACTAAAGATTTTTTGCTAATGAATGTTGCCAGTGCTGTTAATCAAAGGGTGTTTGGAAAGGCTGTGGTAGATGTCGATTTGAGGATAACTGGTAATTCAAACCTGCCATTGCTTGAGGGTAATTTTTATTTGACGGATGAAACTGATTTGACTTTTATACTCCCGGAAAAGAATAGCAGTGAGGCTTCTGCAAAATCGGTGGTTCAATTTATTGATCAGGATAGTGTTGTATTGAAGGCTACCAAAACAACTGCATCTGCGACAAAGAAAGAGATTCAGCCCGGTAAATATTTTAATGAAAGCGTGCAGATAAGGGTGGATAAAAATGTCAGTTTCAAAATTTTGATAGACCCCAATTCAGGAGATTATCTTCAATTAAAAGGTGCTGCAAAATTGAATGGCGGTATTGATTCAACAGGGAAATTATTTCTGAAGGGCCTTTATGCCCCTGATTTCGGATATTATGAACTGAACAGCCAGTTTTTGAATAAGCGTTTTAATTTGTTGCCCGGCAGCAGTATCGAATTTAACGGCCTTCCGGTAGACGCAAAAATGAATATTCGTTCGGTGTACACGATTAATACTTCTCCTAAAAATTTATTGGGTAATGAAGTAGGTTCAGTAGATCGGCACATTGTTAGTTCTTTTAACCAGGAGCTTCCTTTTAATGTGATATTATTTTTAAAGGGCACTTTAAGCAATCCTGCAATCAGTTTCGATATCCAATTACCCGACAGTAATAATACCATTAGTAAGGTGCTCAAAAATTCCATCAATAATAAACTGTTACAATTGAGAACCGATATTTCTGGAATCAATAAACAGGTATTTGCTTTACTGGCGATGGACCGCTTTGTTGGCGAGCAATCGACCGATTTTTTTAAGGGAAATGATGCTGGTTTGTCTGATGTGGCGCAGGAAAGTGTCAGCATGTTTTTGGCATCTGTGTTAGATCATTTAGCGTCAGATCTTTTTAAGGGGATCAACGCAGATTTAAACTTAACCTCGTACCAGGATTTTGCTACCAGCGATGCTTTGCAGCAGGAATTAAATGTGGAGCTTTCAAAAAGCTTTTTAAATGATCGGTTAAGTGTAACTACCGGAAAAAATTTCGGTATAGAAAGTATAGATGCCTCAGCAAAAGCCTCTCAACAAAAAGGTAGTCGTTTTTTACCTGCTGTAACGACAAATTATAAGTTATCTGCAGATGGAAAGTACCTGCTACGGTCTTATACCAAAAATCAATTTGAAGTAATACTGGATGGATATGTTATGGAAACCGGGCTTGCGTTTTTAGTAACGATGGATTATGAAAAATTTAAGGAATTATTTTGGAAAAATGGGGAAAAAGCAGGCAAATAAAATATGTTCAGATTTGTATTATATTGTTTCATTCTGTTATTTGCCATTAGTAGTTGTGGTGTGCAAAAATATGTGCCGGCAGGGGAAAAATTATACCGTGGAGCAGACATTCAATTAATAAATCAAGGCAAGGTAACAGCTTCGTTGCCTTTACTGAAGAAGCAATTGAAACTGGCGACAAAACCTGCAGCAATGAAATTTGCATTGGGTAAGCCGTATAAGATTTGGTGGTGGTATGTACTAGGTCAGCCAAAAAGACCCAAAGGCACCAGGGCATTTTTAAAAAATAAGTTGAGTGAGGCGCCGGTATTTGCAAGTCAGGTAAATGTAGATGCAACTGCTAAGAATATGCAGGATTTTTTAACTAATCTCGGTTACTTTCATGCAACGGTAAAAGGCGATACCGTAAACAAGGGATACATGACGAGTGTGCGTTATACGGTGCATATCTTCCCTCAATACAAGATAAAAAACATCACCTGGGTAAATGACGATTCAGACTTGTTAAAGCTAATGCAGGAAAAACAGGAGGGTGGTATTTTAAAGCGAGGTAACGGATATCGGTTGAGTGATATACAAGCCGAAAAGGACCGGCTGGATTTGTATATTAAAAGCAAGGGGTATTATTATTTTAGTTCTGCCTATATCATGGCCTATGCCGACAGCACAATTGGAAACAACGAAGTAGATATCCTTTTAAGTATTAAAAAAAATATCCCTGAAAACGCCCGGCATGCATATACCATAAACAGTATATCGGTTTTTCCAAATTATACATTGTTGCAACCGCCGCCGGGTACCAGTAAAACCGGTATGACGAATTTTGATGAATTGTTGATCAGGGATACGGTCCATAAATTTAAGCCTGCATTGTTCAAGGATGCAATCACTTATCGGCCGGGAAAAATGTATAGCAGCATAGATCAAAACACTACACTCAACCGGTTGATAAATCTGGGCGTTTTTAAGTTTGCCAAAAACAGGTATGAACAAACGATTGATACCGCTGGAAACCCAGCGCTAAATGTATTTTATTATCTTACGCCGACCAAACGCAAATCGCTGCAGGCAGAGATAAACGGGTTTTCAAAACAACATTCATTTCTGGGGACACAGGCAAGTCTAAACTGGCGCAACAGAAACGTATTTAAAGGAGCGGAACTATTATTGATAAAGGGCTATGGTGGAATTGAAATGTCATTTCCTGATTCGTTTAATAGGATTACAAACTTTCGGGCAGGTGTAGAAGCATCTATTAATTTACCCCGGTTTTATATTCCTTTCATCCATATAAAGGAATATAATTTATACCCGCCACACACCCGGTTATTGTTCGGCTATGAGCTTTTTAGAAAACAATATTTCTACTCAAAAAATATTTATCGCCTGCAATATGAATTTGTTTGGAAGCAGGGGTCTAATAAAGAACACTGGTTGTCGCCCATTGCTTTAACTTATATTAATGCCGGTAAACTGACAGATACTTTTCGAAAAGAAATCTTTTATAATCCGGCATTATTAATTAATATTAATTCAGAGCTGATTCTTGGTAGCACATACTCTTTTACCTACAATACCACCAATCCTTTTGAAAAAAGACAATGGTATTTTAAAGGCAGCCTGGATATTGCAGGGAATATTGCAGGGCTAGTAACCGGAGCCAATGAAACTCGCCAGAAAAAGGTAGGAGGAACTCCATTTGCACAATACATAAAAGCAGATATAGATGTACGTTACAAAAGAAAACTGCCCAATAATTTTGACTGGATAAACCAGTTATTGATAGGTGTTGGAATTCCTTATAACAATTCAAATATTTTGCCTTTTACAAAGCAGTACGTGATTGGAGGATCAGCAATGTTGAGGGGATTTCGGTGGCGTGAGATAGGTCCGGGTTCGTATTTACCCACCTTGTATGACCAGCGTTTATTTCAGTTGGTAGGGGGAGATTACAAGCTGCAATTTAATTCGGAATTAAGGATACCGTTATTCGCCAAATTTAGTGGCACAGTTTTCTTAGACATGGGTAACGTATGGACAAAGGACACCATTTTATTTGGCAAGGCAGGACAATTAAAAAAAGATTTCTATAAAGAAATTGCAGTAGCAGCTGGGCTTGGTGTAAGGTTTGATGCAGGGCTAATTTTAATAAGAGCCGATTTGGGATTTCCCCTGCGTAAGCCCTATTTGCCTAACGTACAACGATGGGTGGTTAGTAAAATCGAATTGGCAGACCGAAACTGGCGGCAGCAAAACCTCGTGTTGAATATTGCACTTGGGTATCCTTTTTAATTTAATCTTCATAAGATGAAAAAGTTATTTAAAATATTATTGATAATAATTGCTGCGGCAGGCATTGGTGGTTACCTGTATTGGCAAAATAATAAAAGAAAAATTGTGAGGGATTCTATTGCAGATGCCATCGCAACAAAGACGGACAGTCTCTATTACATTCATTACGACAGTTCGCATATTGACGAATTAAATGGTAATGCAACTTTTTACAATGTGGTGTTGCAATCGGATTCTGCCCAAAAAATGTCGCTGAATAGCACCGACAGCTTACCGAATGCGTTGTATAATATCAGGGTTCAGGAAGTGGAAGTAAGCGGGGCTGATATTGTGGGCTTGATGAGTAAGGCAACGGTTACTGCAAGAAAAATACTATTACTTAAACCAACCATACTGATCATCAATACCGGAGCAGACCAGCCAAAGCCTTATACTAAAAATGATACGCTTGAATTGTATGAAAAGATTTTGGGAAAATTTAGCAGTATCAATGCTGACACAATACAAGTTTCCGAAGGAACTTTAATGATTACCAATAAATCGGGTACCCCACAAACGACAGTAGAAAATATCAATATTATCTTAAAAAACTTTCTTGTAGACAACACAAAAAATTATGAAAGTATTCTCAGTTATTTTGTAAAGGATATCAATGTAACCGTCGACAATATCCAGCTGCCAGCGTCAAAAAATAATAACCGTATCAACCTTGAAAAGGTAGCGTATAATGCCAATAAAAGATCACTTGAGATTAAGGCAATCCGTCAATATCAGGTAAATAATATGGAGCCAGTAATCGATCTGAAAAAAATATTGATCAGTGATTTAAATACGAATGCTTTCATCATTCAGCAGCGGTTAAAGGCGGGAGAAATTAGTTGTGAGGGAGGTTTGATCACCATTTATGTAAAGAAAAATCAGGCTGCATCAAAAGGAGGTGAACAAACGATTGAATTATCTACAGAAATGATTGACCAGGCACAGATAGCCGGTATTAATTTGGGCAGCACAAAGGTGATCATTATAAACAGGGATGCGCCGGGTAAAAAGCCGTTCATTTTAAATAATGTTAGATTTAACGTTAAAGAAAATCTGAAAATAAAAGAAGGCGTCACTATCAATAGCCTAATCAATAATTCAGCATGGGAACTGTCGGCGAATGGGTTTTCAATTACTACAAAGGACAAATTGTATAACCTGAATGTGGGCAATTTTGTAATTAACAATGCTAACTCCGAAATGAAAATTACACAGATTTCATTAAAGCCTCTTTTAACAGAGCTGGAATTTGTAAGGCAAAGTAGTCATCAAAATGATCAATATAACCTTGTTTTCAACAACCTTATTTTATCAGGCGTTAATATAAAAAAATTGTTGAGTAGCCAGGAGCTTGAGGTTGAGCAGGCATCTTTTCAACCAATTATAAAAATTTTCAATGATCGTTTATTACCACCGGATAGTAGCAGTAAGATTGGAAAGTATCCTCAACAGTCACTGTTGAAACTAAAGTACCCGATTTATATAAAAACGGTCCAGATTATTAATGGCACTGTCTCATATCGGGAAAAGGCTTTAAAATCCGAATTAACCGGAAATGTTTTTTTTAGCAATATCAAAGCGACCTTATCAAATGTCACAAATATTCCGGAACGAATAGAAAAAAGTAATCTTTTAAAATTACATGCCACAGCTAAATTTTTAGGTACCGGCGATTTAGAAACTGACTGGCAGTTTCCGTTGAATGCTGGCAATGGTTCATTTGCAATTAAGGGTAAGATGGCAGAAATGAATGCAATTACTTTGAATCCTATCATTGAACCACTCGCAATGGCTTCTATTAAAGATGGCAAAATTGATGCAGTAAGTTTTGCTATTGAAGGAAACGATACAAAGGCAACAGGCGATATTCTATTCCTTTATAAAAATTTGAAAATGGAGTTGTTGAAAAAAGGAGATGAGGACGAGTTAAAGAAAAAAGGGTTAATAAGTCTGCTTGCCAACACAATTATAAAGAATGAAAATACCAATTCGGCTAACAACAAAATCATCCATTACGAACGGGATATTAATAAATCTTTTTTTAATTTGGTATGGAAAACTGTTTTTACAGGGGCAAAAAACACTGCAGTGGGTAAACAGTAAACATTTCAACATTACCGGGTATGAAAAATTGAATGGCAGCTCTCGATAATCAAATTCGTTTTAGTTAGGTATTGGAGGCATTATTAGAACTAGATGGATCCACCCTCCACCAGTACGGATTCAGTTGTAAGTTCCTGTGTAAAAGTGCTGCCGTCAAGGCAAGCCATCATACTCGAAAAAGCAAGTCTGCCTAATTCATCGCCACTTGTTTCAACATAAGTAATTTCAGGAAAATATAATTTTGGTATAAAGCCATTGCTGATAGCAATTACAGAAATGTCAGCCGGTATTTTTAAAGCTGCCCTTTGAATTGCTTTCATAGCTCCGGTTAGTATTTCATCGCTCATACAAAATATGGTGTCGGGCTTTTGCCGCAGGCCATCAATTGTGACCGTTTCAGCGTCTAAAGCACTGTTGGCATGATGCATTAACAAATCAATTTTCCCATCCATTGTTTTTGTAAAAGCCGACAATCTTTTCTTTGTAATGGACAGGTTCATATTTCCAAAGATGGCGAGTACTTTTTTCTTGCCCTTTAAAAGAATAGTGTTTGCTGCCATCGTAGCAGAGGCCTCATCTGCAACGCATATCTTGTTACAGTTACTAAGTTCGGGCACTTTATCAAAGAATATCACAGGGATATCCAGATCTTTCATTTTCAGGTAGGCGTCGATATTGCCTGTTTGATTGGAGATACAGGCAAACAGGCCACTGATGCGGCTTTTTCGGCATAGCTTTAAATTTAGCATTTCAATAGCAGGGTCTTCACCAGATTGTAGAATCATTAAAGCATAGCCATTTTTCCGGCTTTCTTCTTCTATCGCGGAAATGAAGGAATGGTAGAAAAAATTAGAAATAGACGGCACAACCAATCCAAATAAATTGCTTTTGCTGGTGCGCAATTGGATGGCATTGGCGTTCGGTTCGTAATCCAATGTGTCTGCTAATTCGGTAACCCTTAGTTTAGTTTTTTCAGAAATATCAGGGTGGTTCTTTAATGCCCTTGATACAGTTGAAATACTTAGACCAAGTAATTCTGATATTTTTTTGAGTGTTGTATTATTCATTGTAGCGTTAAGATTGATTATTTTTTAAATTATATTCACAGCAAAGCGTTTCGCAAACAGTCTCGCAAACGGTTGCGGAAAACAAGACATTAATCAAGCGTTTTCTAAAGTTTTAGTTTATAATTTTAATATATAAACAAATGGAAAGGTCTGTTGTTTTTCTATTCTTTCTAATAAAATTAATTTAACTTTAACTGCTACTTTTTTTTAAAACAAAACTTAACGATTATGCTTCTTGCTATGATGAGAAAGTCTGCTATGCTATTGCTGGCAGTTTTTGGGTTTACTGCCATTGCGCTGGCCCAAACACAAACAGTTTCCGGAACGGTAACTGACAAAAAGGGCGAACCACTCCCTGGTGTTACTGTAACGGTAAAAAACACCAAAATTGCAACTTCCACTAATTCGCAGGGTGCGTATACTTTGAACAATGTTCCAGCCGACGGAGTGTTAGTACTTAGTGGCGTAGGAGTAGTTACCATGCAGGTGAATGTAAGTGGACCCACAGTAAATATTGATGTGGAAACAAGTGTAGGTAACCTAAACGAAGTAGTGGTGGTTGGCTATGGTACTTCCAAACGAAAAGATCTTACTGGAGCGGTTTCTACCGTGCAGGCTAAAGATTTTAACAAGGGGATATTTACAGCCGCTGATCAACTGATCCAGGGTAAAGTAGCTGGAGTACAAATGATAAACAATAGCGGACAGCCAGGGGGTGCATCTACTGTTAAAATCAGGGGTAACGCAACTGTAACAGGTTCTGGGCAACCGTTATACATTATAGATGGCGTTCCTTTAGATGGAAGGTCGGCACGGCCGGGGTTAAGTCCATCAGGCTTGGGAGATGCTCCTGGTGGAAATCCTTTAAACTTCCTAAATCCTAGTGATATAGCTTCAATTGACGTTTTGAAGGATGCTTCTGCTACTGCTATATACGGTACAAGAGCCGCCTACGGCGTGGTATTAATAACAACTAAAAGAGGGCAATCGGGCGCAACAAAAATTGAATTTGGTACATCTGTTGGTACTTCATCAATCTTAAGGAGAATTAAAGTGCTTGATGCAAATCAATACCGCCAGGCATTAACTTATTACGGAGTTAGTGCAGCGAATGATTTAAAATCAGATGTTAATGGTTTGGATGCTATTTTACGCAACGGGATTATCCAAAACTACAATATAGCAATTAGTGGAGGTAATGATAATAGCAAATATCGCTTTTCAGGTAGTGTATTGAATCAAGATGGAATTGTAAATAAAACAGGTATAAAGAAATACACAGCAAATTTTGCAGGAAGTTTTAGAATGCTCGAAAGCAAAAAATTAGGGCTTGACATCAATATTCTTCCAAGTCTTTATCAAGAAGATCTTGCACCAATTACAAATAATGCAGGTTCAACAGGCAGTCTTATAGGGCAGGCTTTACAATGGAATCCAACTGAAGCGTTTAGAAAAACAGACGGAACGTTAAATGTAAAGGCGGGTGATATTATTAATCCATTGGCTATGTCTGAGGCATACAATGATAGGTCTAAAGTAACTACCCTTTTGGCAAGTATTGCCCCTTCTTATAAATTTGCAGATTGGCTAGAATATAAGATGCTTTACAGTATTAATTACAGCACCGGTAACAGAAGAGCTTCCACACAGCAATTTATTAATTTAGGAGATGTGAAGGACAGAGGCTTTGCTGCAATTGGTCAAAATGAATTGACAACCCAAACTACAACACATACCCTTAATTTTAATAAAAAACTTGCGTCTGACCTTACCATGACCGCTTTAGCCGGTTATGAGTATATAAAAACAACTAATAAAGGGTCAAATTCAAATGCGCTTGGGCCAACTGGCGGTTTTGGTCAGTATGGACTTGATTATACAAACTTTATCCAATTTTCAAATCCAGGATCTCGTAATATCAATTCATTCGTAGACCCAAGTTTTGAACTGCAATCTTACTTTGCAAGGGTAGGGTTCAATTTTAAAGACAGGTATTTGCTGACAGGAACTGTAAGAAGAGATGGTTCTACCAGATTTGGAACTAATAATAAATATGGGACTTTCCCAGCTGTTTCTGCAGCATGGGTTGTAACAAAAGAAAGTTTCTTTCAAGTGTCAGCTATTAATTCCTTAAAAATAAGAGGTGGCTGGGGTAAAACTGGTAATCAAGATTTTCCATCGGGTGCTTCTCAGGCAACATATTCTTTTGGAAACAATGGAGGTTTAAGCCAAACCAACTATCCTAACCCCGATTTGAAATGGCAGAATGACCGCCAGTATAATATTGGGATGGATGCAAGCATATTAAATAATAAGGTATCTATTACGCTTGATTACTTTAACAAAAAAACTGGGGACTTACTTTTTCCAACATTCCCTGATCCATCAGGGCCAATTGGTGGAGCGGTATTGTGGCAAAACCTACCAGGGTTTGTTGAAAATAGAGGGCTTGAAGCAGCAGTTAATGCAACCATTATAGATAAAAAAGATTTTACTTTTGACTTTGGTGTGAATGCTACCTTTCTAAAAAATGAAGTTTCTGGTCTCCCGGCACCTATACCAACAGGAATTTTAAATGGACAAGGGATTACTGGTACTTTTGTTCAAACAATTCGAAACGGATTACCAATTAATACTTTCTTCACCAGAGAATTTTTAGGTTTAGATAAAGCAACTGGTCAGGCACTTTATACAGATGGGGGTTCTACTTTTTTTCCTGTAGGCAACCCTAATCCTACTACAATATTGGGTTTAACAGCTTCGTTTCGTTACAAAAAACTGTCTTTCACTGCTAATATGAATGGGGCATTTGGACAAAAACTATATAATAATACCTTGAATAACGTAATAAATGTAGGCAGTATTAACGGCGGAAGAAATATTGCAGTATCTGTATATGAATCTCCTGTTAAAGAGGCTTTTTCGAATCCGGTTACAGCTTCCTCAAGGTTTATAGAAAAAGGCGATTATTTAAAACTAGCTAACGCTACGTTTTCATATAATGTAGGCAAGGTTGGAAAGGTATTTCAAACAGCCAATGTTTATGTTACCGGTCAGAACCTTTTTGTTATTACCAAGTTCTCTGGATTTGACCCTGAAGTTAACGTAGATAAAAATAATCGGGGTGTTCCGTCTGTGGGTATTGAATACACACCTTATCCATCCGCAAGGATTGTAACGCTAGGTGTAAATTTTTCATTTTAATTCATTCTAATAACTAAGTTATGATACGTAAACTAACAATTATTGCATCACTTTTTTTCTTTCTTAGCATTACATCTTGTACCAAGCTTGAAGAAAAATTTGAGGGTAATTTAACACAATCGCAAATAGGTGGAGGGGGGGCAGGTAATGCTTCTGCCCTTTTAACACAATTGTACAATGACCTAAAAGGGACCTTTCAAAACCAAGATCAGGTTTATGCCCTTTGGGAAATGACAACAGACGAATTAATCGGCCCGACAAGGGGACCAGATTGGGATGATAATGGTGTTTGGAGGGTATTGCATGAGCATAAGTGGGATGGTGATAATCAACGTATCATTGATGCATTCAAAAGTTTAAACGGTGTAGCTTACGGTGCAACTGACCTTTTGCGTTTTAATCCAACTTCAAGCCAAAGTGCTCAAGCAAGATGCATACGAGCATTAGCACAGTTTTATTTATTGGATGGTTGGAATCAGGTTAACTATCGGGAACCAGGTGAAAGTGTAGTAACTGCTTCTAAAGTAAGAACAGGCATAGAAGCATTAAACTTTATTATTGCTGAATTAGAAACAGTTTTACCTCTTCTTCCGGATGCACCTGCCACTGGGGCTACAAAGAATGGTGCAAGGGCGTTATTAATGAAATGTTACCTTAACAAAGGAATGATTGCGAACAGGACAACCCCTACATTCGCTGCTGCTGATATGAACAAAGTAATATTATATGGTGATCAAATAATTACAGGCGGTTCATTTTCATTTAGCGTCAATTACTTTGATAATTTTGCTCCCAATAACAATGTAATTGGAAAGGAAAATATTTGGAGTCAGGAAAATGTTGGGGGAACTCAGTCTTTCGGGATACGTTCCAGATGGCGTTCTGGAATGCACTACAAGCAAGACCCAGGTGGATGGAATGGATTTAGCACGCTTTCTGATTTATACAATAAGTTTGAAGCCACGGATGTAAGAAGAGGAACTAACTATCCGACTTTAAATTCGCCGGTAAATCCCGGAAACAGAATTACGGTGGGTTTTTTAAGAGGGCAGCAACGGGATCTAAAAAATGATACCATGTTGACAGACAGGGCAAGAGCGCCTTTGATTTATACTGATGCAGTGAAGTCAATTGAAACCGGTACTAATCTTGAGGTGACAGGTATCAGAGCATTTAAGTATCCGGTTGATTTTGATAACGAATTAAATGGGGGAGGTAATGTTAACAACGATTACGTTATTTTAAGGTTAGGAGATGTGTTACTAATGAAGGCCGAAGCCATTCTTCGTGGTGGAACTGGTACGATAGCTGGTACTTATGGAAGTACCGCAACTGGTATAGTAAACGCTGTTCGCACAAATAGGGGTGCGTCTGCTTTGGCAAATGTCACAGTAGATAACATGATTGATGAAAGAGCACGTGAACTATATCTTGAAAGTTGGAGAAGACAGGATTTAATCCGGTTTGGTAAATTTCTTTTGCCTATGCAAGAGAAGCCAGCTACAAGTGATCCAAAATACCTTTTGTTGGCCATACCTAACCAAGCATTAGCAATCAATCCCAACTTAAAGCAAAATCCCGGTTACTAGTTTAGCGAATCATATTTTTACTAAAGGTCATTGAAAAATGACCTTTAGTGTTTTAAGCCCGCCAGGTTATTTCTATTATATGTTTTGTATTAAGATAAAATAATGCAAAAGACTTATTTTTAGAAACCAATTTTGGCTGTATTAGAATATCATACTGTATTTTATAATTCTTGATTAATGAGGTATCCGCTGCTTTTTTTTTACATACTAGTATTATTCATTTCATGTAATAATAAGCATGAAAAGCCTTTGTTTGAAATGGAGGAAAAAACCGGTCTTAATTTTACAAATACTGTTATAGATGGGCAGATTGAAAATAGTTTCTACTTCCGTAATTACTACAATGGCGGCGGTGTAGCCATTGGTGATATCAACAATGATGGTTTACCAGATGTACTGCTTACATCCAATATGGGTGAAAATAAATTATATTTAAATAGAGGCAATTTTAAATTTGAGGATATTTCCATTATAGCTGGGTTAAAGCAAGATAGTATGTGGAGTACTGGTGTAGTGTTTGTCGATATCAATCATGATGGTTGGCTGGATATTTATGAATGTAACTCCGGCCACATGAAAAATGGAAACCGGCGCAATAAATTATACATCAACAATCATATTTTAGTCTCAGCAGGAAAAGACAGCGGCCTTGTAAGCTTTACAGAATCTGCGGCTCAATACGGCCTTGACTTCAAAGCGTACACAACACATGCTTCATTTTTCGATTATGATATGGATGGTGATTTAGACTGTTTCCTTATCAACAATAGTCCAATCCCAATAAATACCATCGGTACGTCCAATCGCCGCGCCTTGCCCGATGAACAGTGGCCTGTCTCAGAATTTTTAAAAGGCGGTGGCGATCACTTGTACCGCAACGACAACAATTTTTTTAATGAAGTTACGCAAGAAGCAGGTATTCATGGAAGCCTGATGAGCTTTGGCATGGGG
>JBBQQP010000045.1:0-15028 GCA_038215675.1 Chitinophagales bacterium
CGATGGGATGACCAACCAAACCATCAGGATTCAGTTTGGCAGTGGATGAACGGTTGAATTAGAATTGTTATTAGCAGCAGATATACTTGCTACTGCTATTTTCCCTGTCTGAGATGAAATTGGAAAGTTAGCAGCAATAGCACCGTTATTTGCTGCATTAAGTTATTTTCTGGAAAGAGAATTGAAGAATAATGAAGACAAATTATCAATGAAATCTAACCCGAAAACATAAAATGATTTAAGATGGACGAAAATTCTACAGATGGATTAAGTTACCGGAAAAAGGTTTGGATCAAAGGTGGTATTTATGCTTTAATCGTTCTGCTTATTTTATTGTTCAAAGCAACTTTTTCTGTTTTTCTGCTGATATTAGCAGGTGCTTTAATAGCTATATTTTTCTTAGGATTAAGTGGCTTAATATGCCGGAAAACAAAATGGAAGGAGGGCATATGTTTAGCCATCGCTGTTTTTGGAACGTTGTTATTAGTAACTGGGTTGTTTTGGCTGATGGGTGCTAAAATTCAGACACAGGTAGAACAGCTAAGTGACACTTTCCCTGCAACAATAGAAAATGCAAAATCACAGTTAAGTCAAAATTCTATTGGTAAAATGATAGTGGAAAAAGTAAATTCACCTGAAACAATTAATAAAGCCCAGGCAATTGCCAGCACATTTTTTAAAACTACGTTTGGCGTATTTGGTGATATCTACGTCGTGCTTTTTCTCGGTATATTCTTTACCGTTTCACCCAATGTATATAAAAAGGGAATCGTTCAGTTGATACCACAACAAGGACAGAAGAAAGGCGAGGAGGTTGTAGATAAGTTAGGCGATAAATTAAAGAAATGGTTGAAGGGGAAGTTCTTTGCGATGTTGGTGGTATTTATATTAACAGCAACAGGCTTATTAATACTCGGAATACCATTATGGCTTGTATTAGCGCTCATTGCCGGGTTACTTAATTTTATACCCAACTTTGGTCCTTTAATAGCAATGATACCAGCTGTGCTGGTAGCTTTAATGCAAGGGCCTGCAACGGCCGCACTTGTTGGGGGTTTGTATATCATAATACAAGTTGTGGAGAGCAATTTCATTACACCAATGGTTCAGCAAAAATTAATCAGCATTCCGCCTGCACTCATTATTGGTGCCCAACTTTTAATAAGCCCCTTAACAGGAGGATGGGGGTTGGTATTAGCAACTCCTTTAATGCTTATCACAATGACTTTGGTGCAGGAACTTTATATCAAGGAGAACCAATAACGCAATTTATAAACGCTAACAGGGATTTTTGGAAAATTCATTTTCTTCTTTCTGTGATTTTATTTTTCTCAAAAAAACAGCAAACAGCGCTGTTTGTGTGCCATCAATATCGCAGCCACTTAATTGCTCCATCATTTGCTGCAGGGCATCCTGAATATACCGGTCTTTTTTACCGTAATCCCAGATGGGATAATAGCATTCAGCAAATAACCTTTCAAAGCTGTAGACTGTAGTATTGATGCGGGGTAAACTTTCTTCATCCAAAAATGTGGTTTGAATAAAGTTGTGCAGCTGGTACAAAAAAAGATCTGTTAGTGCATGCAGACTTAGCACTGCAGTTTCAGGATCGTTAATGCCGGGACTCAGTGCTTTTATGGCTACTTCAGCTAGCTGATGATAACCATAGTAAGCATTAACATCAATGGGTTGTCCGGTATAAAAATCAATTGTTTCCAACATTTGGTCAATATCCTCTTGTGATAATTTTGCTGAACTGTAAAAGTGCAACAATGGCGTACCTCTCAATAAGAATGTTCCGGGCGGATGCAGCAATTGTATCGTACCATTATGCGTACACGCAAACTTCAGCAGTTGGCTTATATTAAATTCCTGATAGTAATCTGATGAGCGGGTATAAATAATTTGAGGGGCATTTCCGGGTGGTTCAAAAAGTGTTGGCTTGTCTGTTTTGCAAATGCGATGAAGCGTATGTAAAGTATTTTTATGAATGCGCTCGATGATGGTGCCAAACTTTACAGACTGGGTTACATAGTGAAGAAAATAAATGAAAAGAAAAAGATCAACAACTGTTAGTACTAACAACAAATAGATGCTTAGTGCAGGAACATAAATGCCAGACGTTATATCCCGAATTGTACTTAGTAAAAAGAGTGCAAACACAATGGTGCCGATGTAAAAACCTAAAATAATTTGCTGAAACTTACTGCCAATTATGCTGTCGAGCATACGATTGCTCAACTGCGACGCAACCTGGCTTAGCAGAATCATTACCATCGAAAAGCTAAACACCGTGAGAGAGATAATGCCGCCGGCAACAGTTCCTAAAATAGCACGGGCAGTACTTGCATCACGCAGGCTTAACCAGCTTAACTGAGATTTGACCTGTTTACCGGTTTCAGAAAAATCAAGTTCCAGCATTAGTATTGATAGTAATAAAAAGCCGATACTAATAAGGGCTGGATAAAAGGCAATACTGCCTGTTACTTTATTATAAGTCTTACGCACCCACTTGTAAAATTTGTTCATAATAATGAAAGCTTATTTTATATGATACTTCTATCACCTGGTTCCAGTGATGTTTCTTTTATAAATATTTTTAAAAAATTAATTGTCCGTTCCATTTTTTCTTTCGCTTGCCTTCTGTCTGTTTTGCAAAAATTATACCCTTAACGATGTCGGATTTTTTTTCGGAATAGCTTATTGTTGATAGTCGGAGGCAGGATCTTGGCGCTCGCCTTCGTGCCCTAAAAATTTGATGGCTTTTTATCGATTGTATTGTTTTATAGCGTTACCAAGACCAGCGAACTTTATCCAATAAGATGTATCACATTGATGGAAGTTGTAATAAAGGCAGGAAGCCACTAAATAAGTGAAACCGGAACTGCTATAATTTGTTGATGGGCTTTCGGTGATTGATCTGTTGACAGGTTTCAAATCAACGCTGGACAAATTTAATAGTAAAGCCGAAAGCCTTAAAATCGTAGATATCGAACTTTTCAGACGAATAGACAAGCTTACCTGCGATCATTTATATTACTCAATCAAATGTTTTCATGTTATTTAAATTTAATTAGCGCCAGCAATGAGTAACTTGAAAAATATGAAAGATGCAAAAACGGATGATCTGCCAGTTACTGATAAGCAATTCACAGATGCGGGCATGTTGGATCAATTGCAACGGGAAACGTTTGATTACTTTTTAAATGAAGTCAATCCGTTAACCGGGCTGATTGCTGATAAAACAGCACCTGGTTTTCCGTCGAGTATAGCGGTCACCGGTATGGCAATTACGGTTTATATAGTTGGTGTAGAAAAGAAACTGCTTTCCAGAAAAAATGCAGTGGAGAGGGTACTCAAAATTTTAAGATTTTTTTATAATAGCAAGCAGGGTAGGGAGGCCAATGCTACCGGCTACAAAGGATTTTATTATCATTTTTTAAAAATGAATAATGGTGAAAGAGAATGGAATTGTGAGTTGTCAACCGTAGACACCTCTTTGTTTATTGCCGGCGCTTTAAGTGCGGCCGCCTATTTTAAAAATATGAATAGTGCCGAAACAGAAATAAGAGAACTGGCGGATAAATTGTATCGCAGAATTGACTGGCAGTGGGCACTGCATAAGGGAGATACAATTTGCCACGGGTGGAAACCCCGGTCAGGTTTTCTTCGCTGTCGCTGGGATGAGCATTATAGTGAAGCGATGCTCATGTACGTATTGGCGTTAGGTTCTCCAACCTTTCCAATTAAACCAGCGGGGTACCAAAAATGGACGAATACTTTTGACATAACCAAAGTGTATGATATAGATTATTTATATGCCGGACCATTATTCATCCACCAGTTCTCCCACATGTGGATTGATTTTAGAGGAATATACGATGCATTTAATAAAAAGGCTGGCTTTGATTATTTTGAAAACAGCCGGCGTGCAACCTCTATTCACCGGCAATATGCGGTTGAAAATAAATTGCAGTTTGAAGGGTATGGCGCATATTGCTGGGGCTTAACAGCTAGCGATGGTCCGGGAAGAAAAACTTTAAAGATTGGGGGTAAGCAAAGAGTGTTTTACAACTATATTGCAAGAGGCGCTCCCTTTGGTCCGGATGATGGCACTGTTTGCCCCCTTTCTGTTGTGGCCTCATTACCTTTTGCGCCCGAAATAGTAATTGAAACCATGCGTAATACGATCAAAAAATTCAATCTAATGCCGAATCGATTATCTGCGTTTGATGGTAGCTTAAATCCCACATTTCCATCGGATATTGGAAATGATAATGGCTGGGTTTCACCCTGGAGGTTTGGATTAAACCAGGGTCCGGTAGTGATAATGATTGAAAACTACCAGACTGAATTGATATGGAATATTATGAAACAAAGCCCTTATATCTTAAAAGGTCTTCAACTGGCGGGCTTCAGTGGTGGATGGTTGGAGATACAGTTAAAGACTAAAAGCATGCAACGTGATGATTGAGATAGATGTGAAAATGATTATGGTGAATGGCCATCGACAGAATATACCAGCCTGATCAGATTTATTCATTAAAGTCAGTAGTTATAGCGTTTTAAAACCGGGAGTATTCCTGCAATAACTTGAATTTCTAGAATGGAATCCTGTGAAAGCAAACTATAAAAAAACTTAAAAATTCAAATCTGCAAAATAAAAAAAGCCTCACAAAATGTGAAGCTTTTTAGTGGAGAATACCGGATTCGAACCGGTGACCTATTGCATGCCATGCAAGCGCTCTACCAACTGAGCTAATTCCCCTTTGGGAGTGCAAATATAGTGGGCTCGTCCTTTGCTTCCAAAATCAATTTTTATTTTGTCTGCGATTGTGGCCGCCTGGCGTTTGTAATGGTAATACCATAATTGCGCTGTATGCCAAAGCAATAAAAAACCCCGAAAATATTTCGGGGTTCATATTGAAATTTCAGTGTTTGATATTTAGTCGCCCCATATTTCACCTTTGCCTTCTATCCATGATTTAATCGAATCTGTTGTTACCGATTTTGGTCTTTCTAATGGAAAGCCCAGGGCTCTGTCCCAGCAAAGGCTTGCCAGCACACCCAGTGCTCTTGATACGCCAAACAGAACGGTGTAAAACTCATACTCTACCATGCCATAATGTACCAGTAATGCACCGCTGTGTGCATCCACATTTGGCCACGGGTTTTTAATTTTCCCCATCGATTGTAAAATAGGTGGCACAACTTCGTAGATGTTCCAGATTGTGCGGCACAGTTTATCATCCGACATATGTTTTTTACCAAATTCTAATTGGGCGGTATATCGGGGATCTGTTTTTCTCAAAACTGCGTGACCATAGCCTGGCACTACTTTTCCTGCAGCCAATGTTTCCTCCGTATACAGTGCAATTTGTTCTTTGGTAGGAAGGTCGGTTCCCAGTTTCTCCTGCATTTCATAAATCCATCTGATTACTTCCTGGCTGGCCAATCCGTGCAGTGGACCTGCCAAACCGTTCATTCCTGCAGCATACGCCAGGTAAGGATCAGTCAATGCAGATCCAACCAAATGCGTAGTGTGTGCCGATACATTTCCACCTTCATGATCTGCATGAATCGTCATATACAAACGCATCAGTTCTTTAAAATTCTCGTCGTCATAGCCCAGCATATGTGCAAAGTTTCCAGACCAGTCCATCAATCCATCAGGTTGAATATGATCCCCGTTTTTATATTTCCTGCGGTAAATGTAAGCGGCAACCCTTGGCAAACGGGCAATCAATGTCAAAGAATCTTCTAACGTGGTTTCCCAGTAATCTTTTTTATGCATACCTGCCGTATATTGTTTGGCAAATTTACTTTCAGTCTGCAGTGCCATGATGGCAATTACAAACTGGGTCATTGGATGCGTGTTGACCGGCGTTGCCTCAATGGTTGCAAATACATGATTGGGAACGTGACTTCTGCGTTGCAACACAGATGTCATGTGATGTACATTTTCCCGGGTGGGTAGCTCATCCAGCAGCATCAGATGGAACAGTCCTTCGGGCAATGGTTCCGTACCACCTTTTCTTAACTTTGGTAATTTTTCCTGCAATTCCGGGATGGTATAACCCCTGAAACGAATGCCTTCCTGTGCATCCAATAATGATGTTTCCGTTACCAGACCTGTAATGCCTCTCATGCCCTGATAAACCTGGCTTAGGGTTACTTCTCCAATTACGTCATTACCATGTTCCTTTAGTAATTCTTTTATTTGCGCACCAAGAATATCCGATTTTTCTTTAAAACTGCTTTTAATTAAATCCATATATCGGGTTTATGTATAATGTTTAAAAAAATAGATCTGAACTCGCGATAAAATTACGGTGCGGTAAACTGTTAAACAAAAGTTTTTGATATTTATATTATTCCTGTTTTCAAAGGGTTCTAATATTTTAATTTTATAAATTAGGAATCATGTTATTCTTTCGTAAAACTGCGCATACACTTCTGATACTAAAAGGTTGCGAAATGAGGTTGGATTTTTCAAAAATTTTCAACAAATGGTAACCTAAATTTCATGCTCCCGAATATTCGCTGTAAGTTTGCACGACCTCACGGATTTTTTATCAATAGTTTTTGACGTTCTGAAAGCCGCTGGTCGTTTCCTGTATTGTTTCTTATCAAAAAAGATTTTGTTGCAAAAGGAAGTTATTTCGCCTGTTTATTATAATGGTGAATTAAACTCTTTTTGTATCTAAATGATAGTAAAGTTCAATTCAGTCAATCAGGTATTCAAACTTATAAATACATACAATGACAAAGTACATATTTGTAACCGGCGGTGTTACTTCTTCTTTAGGTAAAGGCATTATTGCCGCTTCTCTTGCAAAGCTTTTACAATCAAGAGGATTGAAAGTAACCATCCAAAAATTTGATCCTTATATTAATGTTGACCCGGGTACTTTGAATCCTTATGAACATGGAGAATGTTTTGTAACAGAGGATGGTGCTGAAACCGATTTGGATCTCGGGCACTACGAACGCTTTCTGAATATTTTTACCTCACAGGCCAATAATGTAACCACCGGAAGAATTTACCAAACCGTGATCAACCAGGAAAGAGAAGGTGCTTATCTGGGTAAAACCGTACAGGTAATTCCGCATATCACCGATGAGATTAAACGAAGAATGATGCTGATTGGCGAAACCGGTGAGTACGACATCGTGATAACAGAAATAGGTGGTACAGTGGGAGATATCGAAAGTTTACCTTTTGTAGAAGCTGTACGTCAATTGCAATGGGAAATGGAAAAGGAAGATTGCCTTGTAATACATCTCACGTTGATTCCCTATTTGAAAGCTGCCAAAGAATTAAAAACAAAACCCACCCAGCACAGTGTGAAGCTAATGAGTGAAAACGGGGTGCATCCGGATATCATTGTTTGCAGAACAGAAAGATCGCTTAATCTTGACCTGAGAAAAAAGATAGCATTGTTTTGTAATGTAAAAACGGAAGCGGTAATAGAAGCAATGGACGCCAACTCTATTTATGAGGTTCCGCTAAAAATGTTACAGGAAGGATTAGATGTAATTGTATTGAAAAAATTGCACATAAACGGTTATTCTGCTCCACAGCTGGGTAAGTGGAAAGAGTTTTTGGATAAGCTGAAATATCCATCGGGTAAAGTAACAATCGGTTTAATTGGTAAATACATTGAGCTACAGGATGCTTATAAATCTATATTGGAATCTTTTGTGCATGCAGGCGCAATGAACGAATGCAAAGTGCAGATCGTAAATGTACACAGCGAATTTATCACCGCTGAAAATGTAAATGAAAAATTGGGTAGCCTGGATGGGTTACTGGTGGCGCCTGGTTTTGGCAAAAGGGGAGTAGAAGGTAAAATCATTGCCGTGCAATATGCAAGGGAAAACAAACTGCCTTTCTTTGGTATTTGTCTTGGAATGCAAATGGCCGCTATTGAATTTGCAAGAAATGTGTTGGATTTAAAAGACGCTCACTCTACAGAAATGGATGAGCATACCTCCAATCCGGTGATTGATCTGATGGAGGAACAGAAAAAGGTAACTGCTAAAGGCGGTACCATGCGCCTGGGATCTTACCCATGCGTTTTAAAAGAAGGGACACTTGCCCATGATATTTATGGGAATTCACCCATTAGTGAGCGTCACAGGCATCGGTGGGAATTTAACAATGCATACCTCGGGCAATTTGAACAAGCGGGAATGATTGCCAGCGGTAAAAATCCGGGAACTGGCCTCGTTGAAATCATCGAATTGCAGGACCATCCGTTTTTTATTGGTGTACAATATCACCCTGAATTAAAAAGTACAGTCGAAAATCCTCAACCAATTTTTGTAAACTTTATAAAAGCAGCAAAAGAGTTTGCTGATAGAAAGGTAGCTGTTAAAAATCCACTGCTTCAAAGCGAAATGATTTAAAACATTGAAAGGAAGCACAAGGAGGTTTACTGTACAAAAGTTTAATAATAAAAAATTGAAACGGCTTATGACATTTTTAGTCATAAGCCGTTTATGCTTAAAGTTAACCTTCGCAAATAACCAAAATTGCAAAAGCTAAACTGAACTCAACAACCTTCAACTTTGAACTTTCAACATTGAACCAACAACTTAATTCTCCTGCCTGGTCAAAATCTCTTTTTTCATTTGTTCCCAAAGCCCGTCGAAGGTTTGGTGATTGTCTTCTTTCCATTTTTTACTGAAGGCTTTCATCTTTTCATTTCTGTCTTCCTTTGTTAAATTAAAAAACTGAGTGATGGCTTCCGAATCATTTTGATGGGCAAGTGTATTGTATAATTCCTTTAATTCCTTTTCTTTTTTAATATTACTGTTCGCCATTTCTTTTTCCAATTCTTCTCTCAACAAAACTTTTTCATCATACGTACCCGCCGGTAAAAGTGTTTTAGCTATCACCGGCATCAATTCTATCAGCAGCAAAATAATCACGAGTAAATAATACCGGTATTGAAGGGCGCTGTTATTTTTAATGAGGTTATTCAGTGCTTCAATTTGTGTTAAAAATCCATCATTGAAATAATTGGTAAAGACCGCCTCCTCTTTTTTTATAACCGTTTCAATGCTGTTTAATTCAGTTTCAACAGCTATTATCCGGGGCTCATTGGTTTTTAGCAATACCTTGTATTCGTCATCCAGTTTTTGATATTCATTTCTTTTAGCGATGGCAATATCCTTTATACCTACTTTACCGGTTCCTCCGCTGCCATCTGTTTCAGACAGGAAATTATTTCTTGCGGCAGCTACATCACTGTATTTTGATGCGTTTTCTTTTTGTAATATCTCTTTTTGCAAAATCAATTCTGACTTTCTGTTTTTATACAGTGAATCAAGTTCTTGTTTCTTAAACAGTTTTTTTTTCTCATTATCAAGCGATGTTTGAAGCCTGATCTCCTTCTTAAACATGTATAATAGCGCAGGTTGGGCCATAAACACCCCAATTGTTGCTGCCAACAACCCACGGAAAAGTAAAGGCACAAACTTGTTTTTGTTAAACTTGTTAATTCCTTTGATGAGGGCTCTGTCAATTGTTAAAATAATAAAGCCCATAAATAACCCCAGCGGAATTGCGAGCCAGGTGGTGTCCGTAACGGTGCTAAAAAAGTATGTCCATGCAAGTGTTGCAAATGCCCACGTAGCCAATACCGTCATTCCAATTATTCTATATCTATTGCGGTCTACAACTGCATCCCCCAATAACTCTTTTTCAGCCGTGGATAGCCACCATAGGAATTCTGTGAATTTTGATGGGATATAATTTTCCCTTTGGGAGATAGCGATATTCTTTTCCATTGTGTTAAAATAAATTAATGATAACTAAAGTTGGATCAGTAGTTGGTTAGGGATGTTGAGTGTTGAAGTATTTGCAAAATACACAATGCCACCAAGTTTAAACGATTTGTAAAGGCATTTATTTTTTGTTGGCTTTACATTAACAGTTCATTCATCTGAGGCATTAAACTGAAGAAATATAAACTGATCTATTTACTTATCTTTGCGGCCTTAAAAATGAGGTTTGCTATAAATTCAATCAAAATTAAATGAAAAAAATTTTAACAAGTGTTGTTTTGCTTTTGGTTTGTTTTGTCGCTGTAAATGCCCAGCCAAAGGGAATGGGCAAAAATGACCCAGATGCCAAAAAAGTGTTGGATGCGGTAAGTACTAAATTCAAAACCTTTAAATCAGTACAGGCAGCGTTTTCACTTAAAATAGAAAATAGTGCTGGTAAAAATTTAGGAACTAAGTCTGGGACCGTTTATATGAAGGGTACCAAATACAGGATTAGTGTAACAGGCCAGGAGATTTTTTGTGATGGGGGAAATATTTCCACTTTTGATAAGTCAGCCAACGAATTAACAATTACAAAAGTAGATCCTTCTGCAAATTCTATTACGCCTCAAAAAATATTTACTAATTTTTACGATAAGGATTTTTTGTATAAGCTGAATGGTGAAGTAAAAGCAGGCGGCAAAGTTCTGCAGCAGATTGAGTTGACTCCGCTCGACAAGAGTAAGCCTTTCTTTAAAGTATTGGTAAATGTTGATAAGAAAGCTCAAACGATTGTAAGTACCAAAGTGTATGAAAAGGCTGGAAATATATATACTTATTTAGTTTCAAAAATGAACACCAGCTCCGTTGTAAACGATACCCAGTTTATATTTGATGCAAAAAAATTTCCGGGAGTTGAGGTAGTTGACCTGAGGTAGTAACTTTTTCAGCAAAAATAAAATACTAAAAAATTAAAGGTGATGCGTTTTGTTTTCTTAAAAGGAAATAAGGCGCATCATTCTTATTTTCATAGAAAAAAAACAAAAATCTTTAATCTCATCAGGCAAGGTTTAAATCTGCGCATTTAACTTTTGCTAAACTTCTGTTTCGTCGGTAAGAGGTCCCCATCTGAAGGTTTTGATCTTAAATCCTGCTAAGTCTATTACCCTGTCTACTACGGTAGCCGCAACCTCTTCAATGGTGGTAGGCTTACTATAAAAAGAAGGCGTAGCAGGTGCAATGATACCACCAGCCAGCGTTACAGTTTCCATGTTGCGGATATGTATCATATTATAAGGTGTATCTCTTACAACACAAATTAATTTTCTTCTCTCTTTTAACACTACATCGGCTGCTCTTGAAATAAGATCGTTACTGATTCCGGTTGCAATTCTTCCTAAAGTACCCATGCTACAGGGCACAATTATCATCGTATTAAATTGCCCGCTACCGGAAGCAAAAGGTGCCATAAAGTCTTGTTGGGTATAATATTTTACCGGGTAGTTTAAATATTCAGAGTTGTCTAATTCTGTTTTCCAAACGTCCTTTGCATTTTCCGTTAATATGACCGCCAAATCATCCCATTGTTCCGGTATGGCCAATAATTTTTCTAATAACAGTTTAGCATATATTGATCCACTGGCTCCGGTGATGGCAATTACAATTTTATTCATTACTTTGTTGTTGTATTAAATGTGTAAGCTACTAAACAAAAATTGTATGCAAAAGGTTATCGTTTTTTTTGTTGGTTCAGTATTTTTTTTGGTGTTTGCCGTATATAAGGCGCCCGAAAAAGAAAAAGTAAATTGGTTAACAATTGCTGAAATGCAGGATGCCTATCATAAAAATCCAAAACCTATTTTGGTGGATGTGTATACCAGCTGGTGTGGCTGGTGCAAGGTAATGGATAGGGAAACTTATAGCAATGGAAAGGTAGCAGCGTATATCAACGAAAAATATTATGCGGTTAAATTTGATGCGGAGGGGCAGGCACCTGTGGAGTGGAATGGCGTAAAATATGAATATGATGCCCATACCAAAATTAATGGCCTGGCGAGCTTTTTATTGTATGGTCAGTTTAGTTATCCTACTACTGTTTTCTTAAGTTCGATTGATGCAAAGCCTGCGCCATTGGCAGGTTATTTAAAACCAAAGGAAATAGAATCGCCACTCAAATTTTTTGGTGATGGAATTTACAAAACCAAAAACTTCCCTGACTTTATGAAAGAATTTAAGAATGGATGGTAGGCAAGTTTTAACTGCGTTCCTTTCATTGTTTTCATAACTTTTTTATTGTACCGGAAAATTTACAGCATTGGAAAAATAGGCGTGCTGCTTTGGACAGGCGTACTGCTCACACTTTGCTGGATCATCATCGGTGGAATTGCAAACGGACATTTTCTGGAACCACTCAAAAAAATCAATGCTGATTTTTCCTGGGGACATCTGTTATCCTTCGTGTTTGGTCAGGCCTTCCTAAAAACCATTTATAGTTATGTAGGCTATTACAATGTTTGTCACCTTGGTGGCGAGATAAAAATCCCGGTAAGAATATTCCCGCAAGTATGTTTATTTCCGTAATTGGAATTGCTATTTTATACCTGGCGATGAATATGGCGTAAGTAGCGTAATACCCTGGCAGGAGATACAACAGTGGCAGGAAAAAGGCCAGAATAATTTTGTAGTCAACACTTTTATTGAACGCTTGTATGGCGCCACAGCAGCCAATATTGCAACGTTAATGATACTATGGATGGCGTTGGCATCTTTATTTGCTGTAATGCTGGGTTACTCAAGGGTGCCTTATGCGGCGGCCGTTGATGTTGCCTTTTTTAAGGTATTTGGTAAACTGCATCCAACTAAAAATTTCCCCTACGTATCACTGTTGGTATTGGCTGCCTTTACATTGGTGTTTAGTTTGTTATTTAGAATGAAACATATAATTGATGGTATACTAGCCATGCAGATTATGGTGCACTTTATCGGGCAGGCTCTGGGCGTTGGTTTACTAAGAAAACGAAACGGAATAGAACACTTGCATTACAAAATGCCATTCTACCCCTTGCCGGTAATTTTTGCAATTGCCATGTGGTTATTTGTTTTTTATGCTGCAGGACTTACCATCATCCTATCTTTTTTGCTTGTACCTGGAAGCGGCCTGGTTATGTATTTTATTTTGGCTAAGATGCAAAATCAATGGCCATTTAGAAGTAAGCAGATTGTTATGCCAGAAGATGAAATTGACTTGTAGGGCACTTAATGGAGTTGAGTTTGGGCAATTCGCGAAACCCATGGGTGGCGTTAGGATTTATAAATGTAAATAAATAGGCTGCCAGATGTTCTTAAAATATTTATTGGTTCAGCGAAGCTTTTTTAATTAATGAGTAAGCCTGTAATGTACTTTCACGGATTGGATGTCGCCTGATCAAATTAACAACGAAAAGAAATTGACTTCTCTTTTTAGTGATGCGATTTGATTATTTTTGGGTATCGCTCATTCACACAATTACTTTATGAAAACTGTTACTTTAATTTTTTCCTTCTTTCTTTTTGTAATTGCTGTATCAGCCCAAAATACTTCGTTGCAGGGCTGGCATCTTAAAGATTTTACTGCTTCCGGATATTATGGCATCAGCCTTGAAAAAGCCTACAAGTTTTTACAGGAGAGGAAGTTAAAAAGTATCCCGGTAATTGTTGCCATACTGGATGATGGTATTGATACTGTTCATGAAGATCTAATGAAAATACTTTGGGTAAACCGAAAAGAAATACCGGGCAACGGGTTGGATGATGATCACAATGGTTACATAGATGATGTACATGGCTGGAATTTTTTAGGTGGTAAAGATGGAAGGATTGTAGCCTCCAACAGCAGTGAATGGATCAGGGTGTATTGGCGGTATAAAAAAAAATACGAGGGTGTCCCCATCGATACCAACCAGCTTTCAAAGGAGCAGAAATATGAATTTGCGCTTTGGCAAAAGGCAAGGAGTGGAGTAGTGGGCAAGGGCATGAAAGAGGCGGAGTTAAACAATTTGAGAACCTACCTGGCAAATGCAATTTTTTGTGATAGTATCTTAAAGCCCTATTTCGCTAAAAATGAATTTACTACTAAACAGCTCAACGATTATAAGCCTGCAGGGAAAATGGAGAAAGAAGTAAAAGGTTTTTTCATGGAGGTGTTTAAACAGTTTACAATGCCTGGTGTTACCAACAGTTTTGTCATAGACGAGCTGCAACAGTACGTAGTGGGTGAAATCCGAAAGGCAAGCGGAGATAAAGTTCCGCCAGAAGACAATCGGAAAGAAATCACCGGGGATGATGAAAAAAATGAGGCGGACCGATTGTATGGAAATTCAAATGTTAGCAATGCTCCGCTAATGCACGGTACACATTTGTCTGGTATTGTTGGGGCAGATCGCACCAACGGAGTGGGCATGCAAGGCATTGCAGACAATGTGCAAATTATGATGGTTCGTACTTCTGCAGAAGGCGATGAGCATGATAAAGATATTGCAACCGGTATTCGATATGCGGTTGATAATGGTGCCAAAGTGATCAATATGAGTTTTGGCAAAAGCCTGAGTCCGGATAAAAAAATGATTGATGCTGCAGTAAAGTATGCATTGGAAAAAGATGTTTTACTGGTGCAGGCAGCAGGCAACAGCAAAAGAAATATAGATGCTTTCGATAATTTCCCCAATCCGAAGTACTTCCTGACTGATTCAATGGCACCCAATTGGATCACAGTAGGAGCAAGCGATTCAGCTGGTGGGGCAGCAGATTTTAGTAATTATGGAGCCGGGGTAGTTAACCTGTTTGCTCCGGGCGTTGCCATTTATTCTACCATTCCCGGCGGTGATAAATACATGTCATGGGATGGAACCAGTATGGCTTCGCCGGTTGTAAGCGGTGTTGCTGCTTTAATACGAAGCTACTTTCCCGGATTGCATGCATCAGAAGTTAAAAAGATTTTGGAACAAACTGTGAATCGCCCCTCTCAAAAGATATTAAAGCCTGGTACAAAAGAAATGGTAACCCTGTACCTGCTATGTAGTAGTGGCGGGATAGTGAACGCCTTTAATGCGGTAAAGCTTGCTGTCGAATTTAATCGATAATTTTTGAACTAGTTTATAAAGACAGTTCAGTAAATTTTTATTGAGCTGTTTTTTTATGCTTAGCAAATAATAATAGTCAACCCTTGCTTTTCGGATAGCCATTCTGGTTAAAAGATTGTATTAATATGTTGAGCATG
>JBBQQP010000046.1:0-14979 GCA_038215675.1 Chitinophagales bacterium
TACACCTTTGTTTTTGAAAGAAGAACCACACATCATTGGGATAATGCTGATATCTATGGTTGCTTTACGAATCGCCGCATGAATTTCATCTTCAGTGATCGTGTTGGGATCATCAAAGAATTTTTCCAACAGTTTATCATCATAATCAGCAACAGCTTCAATTAAATGCTGTCTCCACTCGTTCACTTCATCAATCATTTCTTCCGGAATCGGCACTTCATTAAAAGTCATACCCTGTCCGGCTTCATCCCAAACCATTCCTTTCATGGTAATCAAATCTACCACACCTTTAAAATTGTCTTCTGCACCGATTGGTAATTGTAAAGGCACGGCTTTAGCACCCAACATTTCTTTAATTTGTTTTACAACATTTAAGAAATCGGCACCAGCACGGTCCATTTTGTTTACAAAACCTACACGAGGAACTTTATATTTGTTAGCCTGGCGCCAAACGGTTTCAGACTGTGGTTCTACACCAGACACGGCGCAAAACAAAGCCAATAAACCATCCAGTACACGCAAAGACCGTTCAACTTCTACCGTAAAATCCACGTGACCTGGAGTATCGATGAGGTTGAATTTGTATTGATGTGTATCAGGTGTTTTTTTACCATTGATCATGGGGAAGTTCCAAAAGCAGGTAGTAGCAGCGCTAGTAATGGTGATACCTCTTTCCTGTTCCTGTGCTATCCAGTCCATGGTTGCGGCGCCATCATGCACCTCCCCAATTTTATGATTTACCCCGGTATAATATAATATACGTTCGGTGGTAGTAGTTTTGCCGGCGTCTATATGAGCCGCAATACCAAAATTTCGTTGATAACGTAAATCTGCCATTTTATTTAATTAAGAATTATGAATTAAAAATTATGAATTTGACCCAGTTCAAGAGATCAGGTTAAGCTATGTTAACCTTTCTTTGACTTGTAGCAAACTTATTGCATTATGTTAACTATAATCAACACCGCACCTCAAATGGGAGGCGCTTAGAACCCGTAAGTGCTGGGTGATTGTGATATGATTTACTTTACTCTCATAATACGCTAAATAAATTGCAGCTACCACCAGATTCCATTATAATGCTGAACTTTTTAGCGCCGCGAAGGTAACGAGATTTTCTGAAATACCAAACGGATAAGGAATATGCCTGATGTATGCCCCGGGGATCAAATGTTCTAGTCGAAAAGGTCCGATGAAAGATAACGGTCGCCCCGATCACAAATGATGGCTACGATTACCCCGGAGGTTAATTCTTTTGACAATTCGATGGCTGCATATACCGATCCGCCACTACTCATTCCACTAAAAATAGCTTCTTCTCTTGCCAGTCGTTTGGCCATAACCCTTGCATCCTTCTCATCAATTTCAATGATGCGGTCTACCCTGCTTTTATCAAATATTGTAGGTAAATACGCCTCAGGCCATTTACGAATGCCTGGTATTTTTGATCCCTCAGTTGGTTGACAGCCAACTATTTGAATATTTGAATTTTGTTCTTTCAAATATTTTGACACGCCCATTATCGTACCGGTGGTGCCCATTGAAGAAACAAAATGCGTGACCATTCCATTGGTATCGTTCCATATCTCCGGACCCGTAGTTTTGTAATGCATACCGGGATTATCTTCGTTGCCAAACTGGTTTAGCATCAGGTAACCTCCTTTTGCAACTTGCGCATTGGCGTAATCGATTGCCCCTTCCATTGACTTTGTTTTAGGTGTAAGTATAACTCTGGCGCCAAAGGCTTCCATTGTTAATACTCTTTCACGGGTGGCATCTTCAGGCATTACCAATTCTATTTCTACCCCAAACAAGCTTGCTATCATTGCCAGCGCAATACCCGTATTTCCACTGGTTGCTTCAATCAATTTTATGCCTTCCTTTATTTCACCCCGGTCAATAGCTCCTTTAATCATTCCATAGGCGGCTCTATCTTTTACACTTCCCCCCGGATTATTGCCTTCAAGTTTTCCCAGAATGGTTACATTTTTGTTTGTTGGGATATTCTTTAATTGAACTAAAGGAGTGTTACCTACAAGATCTAAAATACCAGCCATGTTATTTTTCAATTTTAATTTTAATTAAACCGAAGCAGCCAAAACTTGGAAATCAAAATTAAAGAGACAACTGTTTATTCTATTGTTGAAATGCGGTAATTCTGTTTAATAATGGTCAAAGTCTTTTATCTATAAGGTTGCATTTGGGGTCTGGTCTTTTCCCATAAAAGCCCAACAATTGAAAAAAGTCCATTCTTTAATCAGATCTATCCGAAAACAAAAATCCGTAGTTTCAATGAAATGAAAAGTGGTAGATTGCATTGATAAAAAATATTGCTCAACATTTTATCAATTTTTTTCAGGATTTGAATACTTTTGATGAAATAAAAATTTGTGTATGAAAAAATATTGTATCGTATTATCGTTTGCCTTTTTCGGATTTGCATGTGGCAATCAAAGCAATACCGCTGAAACAAAAGAAGGCGAAAAAGTTGCCTCAGTTATGGACAACCCTGATTATGATAAAGGGCTAAACCTGATCGGGAAATCGGATTGTCTTACATGTCATAAATTAAGAGACGCTTCAATAGGACCAGCCTATGGTATGGTAGCTGCCAAGTATGAAAATACAGAAGCCAACCGTGAAATGCTGGCAAATAAAATTATTGCAGGCGGTCAGGGTGTGTGGGGACAAATCCCTATGGCGGCGCATCCTAACGTGAGCAAAGATGACGCCATTTCAATGGTAAAATATATCATGTTGTTAAAAGAGGATAAAAAATAACATGAAAAAAAAACTTGCTATCCCAATTGCTGCTTTGGTCATTTTTATGAGCTGCAATTCGGCAAAAAAATCCTCGTCCGAAACAATGACAGGTAATGATAAAATGGTTCAATCGGACAATGGGTGGGTCTCGTTATTTGATGGAAAGAATACCGCTGGCTGGCATAGCTACGGAAAAGACAAAGCCGGCGCCCGTTGGACAATAGCTGATGGCACAATTTATTTTGATCCTGAAAAAAAAGAAGGTCCGGGAGCCAAAAGTAGCGGAGACTTAGTTACAGATAAAGAATTTGGAAATTTTCATTTAAAACTTGAATGGAAAATTTCGCGTAATGGTAACAGTGGCATTATTTTTTATGTTCATGAAGACACCACCAAATATAAGGCTACGTATCATACCGGACCAGAAATGCAGGTATTGGATAACGACGGGCATTTAGACGGCAAGATAGTAAAACACCGCACGGGCGATTTATATGACCTGATCTCTAGTTCAAAAGAAACGGTAAAACCGGTGGGAGAATGGAATGAAGTTGAAATTATTGCGAGAGACGGAAAACTTGACTTCGTATTAAATGGAACTAATATTGTTTCAACCACTATGTGGGATGACAACTGGAGAAAATTAGTGGCCGGTAGCAAGTTTAAAAACATGGCTGGTTTTAGTACATTCAAAAAAGGCAAGATTGCTTTACAAGATCATGGTAATATGGTTTGGTACCGAAATATAAAAATTAAGGAACTCTGATTAAATAAAAACCCGGTAAAATGTACCGGGTTTTTTATTATGGTTATTTCAACAAGTTCTTTCTAATAAATGAAAAGCTATTTTTTACACTGGTAAATCTGTCTGGTATATAATTATTTTCCTGTTCCAGGTAATAATGTTTAATACCGCCCAATTTTGCACTGGCAATGATAGGCTTAAAATCGATGCTACCGTTGCCTATTTCTGTGTTCAGTGTCCGGTCTGCTTTATCCATGTCTTTTACGTGAACCATGTGAAAACGCCCAGGTTGCTTTTTAAAAAGATCAAGAGGATCAAGTCCGGCTCTTACCACCCAATACAAATCAAGTTCGAGTTTAAGCAGGTCTTTATCCGTGTCATTCATTAAAATATCATATCCTCTTTGACCATTGATCTGTAAAAATTCAAAATCATGGTTGTGATAGGCTAACTGCAGGTTTGAAGCTTTACAAATTTCGCCTGCCTTGTTCATTCTTTCAGCAATAGCCTTGTATTGGTCAATTGTTTTCCTTCTGCCCTCCTCCAGATAAGGTATTACAATGTACTTTTGCCCCAATGTGTTGCCCACATCACATAACTTTTTCACGTCGTCTCCATTACCTTTATCAAACAGCATTTCCGATGGCATATAATGCCCGCTGGGAGTTTTAATGTTATGCGATTTTAGCAACTGGCCAAATTCCTTCACACTCAATCCGAAGAATTGCTCGTCTTTGCTTAGTCCATATGTTTCCACTTCTCTATAACCGGCAGCAGCAACCGTACCGATTACACCTTTTACATCTTTAACGATATCATCTCTCAAAGTGTACAACTGAATTCCAACCATTGTTTTCTTCTTTAAAAATTCTGATGGATTCATGGCCAATCCGGTAGTTAATAAGGCGGACTGTTTAATGAAATTTCTTCTGGCATTCATCGTTTAAATATTTAGTTGAAAAATGAAGTTACAAAAAATTCAAAGTGTTATTTTATAAAAAACAGATTCATAAAGTTTACAAAAGCAACACAAATTTTTTTATAAAATTTGCTGCACACAAATCCGGGAGTAATATTGGTAACTATTCTTCTTCAGTAACTATAACAGGCTTATCAAAATAATAAATGATAGCACCTGCCATCAATACTAACAGGCCAATCACACTTTCAATAGGGCGATCTACCAGCGTAAAGATTAATACCCATGCATTAAAAATTAAAAAAATTATTTGAAGTATTGGTTTAAAAGGGCTTCTGAATGATTCTGCCTTTTTACTTTTGAGAAACAGACTGGTAGCCACTGTTAGAGAGGCCATCAATTGTAGTATAAATCCTGCATACAATAATATTTTTTCGAAAGAACCAGTTAGTGCAAGTACTATGGAGATGAAAACATGAACCCATACTGCCGCGACTGGAATACCATGCTTATTTTTTTTAGCCAAAGGCTGCCATAATTTATTTTCTCTTGCCATTGCCCAGGTAACTCTTGGCCCTACCCATAGATAAGAACTGATGGTGGCCACCAATTGAATCGCAATAAAAATACTTACCCATTTACCACCTGTACTTCCAAGCAAATTATCGAACGCAATAAAAGTAATTTCCTCTTTACCCTGCATTTGTACTGCTGTAGCATTTTTTAATATAGCAAGTTGAAAAAACACATATACTATAGCTACAAACAGCGTGCTTCCTATTAACGCTTTTGGCAGATTTTTAACGGGGTTATCGATTTCGTCCACTACATAAGCCGCAGCGTTCCAACCGGTATAAGCAAAAGCTACGTATACCATCGAAACAGCAAAGCCAGGGCGCAAAATTTCCTTTTTCCAACTATTATCAAGATTAATGGCATTGTACAAATTTCCAGGAACAAAAAACCCCAGAAAGATTAGACCAACGATAAATAAAACTTTGATAAGAGTAGAATAATTCTGCAGCTTGCTGCTATGTCTAATAGTAAAACTATGCATCAGTCCTATTGAAATTATGATTGCAATAGCAAGCCAAACATTTCCCTGCAAACCAAAGGGAGCAAGGTATTTTGTAAACGCCATCGCAGCCAGTGCAACGGGTGCAGAAAAACCAACGGTAAGTCCGGCCCATGCAGAAAGATATCCAAGCATTGGATGAAAAACCCTTGATAAATAAATGTAATCGCCACCGGATTCCTTAAAATGTGTACCTAATTCTGCATACGCAAATGCACCAAACAAAGCCAGGATACCACCTACCAGCCAAAGTAATAAAATACTCCAGGTGTTTTGTATTGATGATAATTGAAAACCTACGCTCGTAAATACACCGGTACCAATCATGTTAGCGATAACTATTGCAGAAGCCGTATAAATGGATATTTTTTTTTTCAATTACAAGTTTTAGCAGTTTAACTGGCTGGGTTGAGTATCGATAAATTAGGTACAATCAAATATAAAAAGACTATTTACCGATAAACCAATCTTTTTGCAAAACAAAACCGTTGGGCGGTATACCAACTGAGTTATATTAGCAATCGAACACTATGGTCCAAAAACAGCCTAAGGTCGATGTAAAAATTTATTTAAAACGATACAATATTAGGAGGCAATTGATATAAGAATTCAGTTTTTGATTTCCACCTGAAAAACATTAAAACAAAAAAGCCGCCCTGTTTAGGACGGCTAAAATATTTATATAAATTTATCAAATTCTAAAGTGAGCGAAAGCTTTATTTGCTTCAGCCATACGGTGAGTATCTTCTTTCTTTTTAAAAGCGGCGCCTTCACCTTTACTTGCTGCAACGATTTCGTTTGCTAATTTATCAGACATACTGCGACCATTTCTATCACGGCTATATTTTACCATCCATTTAATGCTTAAGGAAACTTTTCTATCAGTGCGAACTTCAGCAGGTATCTGAAAAGTAGCACCACCAATACGACGGCTACGAACCTCAACACCTGGGGTAATATTACCTAAGGCTTTTTTCCAAACTTCATAACCATTTTCCCCTGTAATTTTTGTCACTTTGTCCAAGGCATCATAAAATATGATGTATGCTCCACTTTTTTTACCCGCCCACATTAAATTATTTACAAAACGAGTAACTAACTTGTCGTTGAACTTTGGATCTGGTGCTAACGGTATTTTTTTTGGCTGTGTCTTACGCATTGTTGTTTATTTTTTATCGTTAAACGATGAACGTGAAACGTGAAATATTAAATTACTTTTTAGCTTTTACTTTCTTGGTACCATATTTACTACGGCTTTGCTTACGATCTTTAACACCCGCAGTATCTAAACTACCACGAACGATGTGATAACGTACACCCGGTAAATCTTTTACCCGGCCGCCACGAATCAGAACTATTGAGTGCTCTTGCAAATTGTGTCCTTCACCTGGAATGTAGGCGATAACTTCAATTTTATTGGTTAATCGAACCTTTGCTACCTTACGCAAAGCAGAGTTTGGTTTTTTAGGGGTAGTTGTATACACCCTTGTACATACTCCACGACGTTGTGGGCAAGCATCTAAAGCTCTTGATTTGCTTTTAGCTCTAATTATCTCTCTTCCTTTTCTAACTAACTGTTGTATTGTAGGCATTTTTAACCCTTTATTTTTTGGACGGCAAAGGTAGCTATTCTCAGTTAAAAACGAAAATTATTAATTATTTTTTTTTCGATTTTTCATAAGTTCTCAAATTCAATTGGTAATATTGAATATTAACCTATAGAAAAATAATTTTTTCTGAAAATTGTTCGTTGGTAATCAAGTTGATAATTTTCAAAACATAAGTTCCTTTGCCAATAGATTTACTTTTTGGTATTTGAAGCAAGCTGCTATTATCCGTCAAAAAACTGGTTTCATAAACCACCTGATTAAGGAGGTTTAACAAGGTTACCTTGAATTCAGTCTTTTTAGTTGACATGAAATTCACCGTAAGTATACTGGATACCGGATTAGGGTAACATTGAATTTTACTGATGCCGGGAATTCTATTAATGATAACGGGGTTGCTGTTGCCAACAGTATTGTCTCTGTAAAGCAATTTTAGTCTGTAACTATTTTTTCCCAATCCGGGTTTAGTATCTATAAATTCATATTGTTGGGATATAGATGAAATTGACTTTGGATTGACCCTTCCGATTTCTGTATACGGATCGTTATTGGTGCTTCGCTCCACAATGTATTTTTTTAAATCAATATCATTACCAGCATTCCATCTTAATCTAATGTGTTCATTAACCAATTTTCCGGTAAAGGACGACAAGTTAACCGGCAATATCATATAGCAGAGTCCGGTTAAATTATATACATAAGTTCGTTTGACACAACCATTATTTACAGTCAAATGACAAATAAATGTACCGGTATCGCTTGCCGATAAAAATGGAATAAATACGCTATATCCGGAACCTAGAAAAGTACTATCTGTACTATTATATCTCTCTTTTCGAAACCATGAATAGGTGGAGTTGTAAATGGTATCTACGGATAATGTAGTTGTACTTTGGAAACAATTACTATCTACCAGTATTTTATAATCGGCCAAAGGGAGAATGCTGGCATCTCCCAGGGTTGCATTTCCACATGCATCTAGTGCACGCAACCTAACTAAAGAGTAATTCACTCCATTATCAACTGTAAAAACGGGGCTTGATTGCGGCCCCTGATTGATAGAGGGATTTAGAGGAGAACTACCAATGATCTCATAAGAAAAAGGCCCAACACCATTATTGGCAACGGCTCCAATACTAAATCCGCTTACGTCGCACTGATAAGCCGAGGACCGGTTTAAATTTGGATAATAATAGGGGTCTATTTTTACTGTATCATATAGGTATCGGTTACACGCATCATTCACTTTATAACTAACAATATAAGTTCCAGTTCCTAAATCGTTGAAGGTGAATACTCCTCCGGAAACAGAATTAGGGACTAACTGCGGCGAAAGAACGATGCTATTCTTTTTAATAATCCGTACCGTAAAAATGCCCATATTGGTGCTCGTAGTTAATTGTATTTTGCCTGAACCATTCTGCCATGCAGCACTTGGGCATTGCGCAAATACAACAGCAGAATGCGTTACGATACTTGCAATCGCAGAGGTCTGGATAGTATCAGCAATGCCACAATAATCTGTTGCAATAATTGTATATGTTTTCCCTGTTTGGGTGCCCGGGATACTGTCGATATTAAAGCTACTTGAATTGTAATTTTTTTCAAAAAATAAACTGCTGTCCGGGTTATAAATTCGAATGTTTACCGGTAGATTTCCCCCGGCTACTGAAATACCAAAAGAGGAGTATCCATATGAACAGGACTTATAAGAATTTACTGCCAATGTAACCGGCTTTGGCCATGCACTGAAGCATCTGGTTATAGTTGTATCATAACAGGTGTTCACTATTTTGATGCAATAATTACCATAAATTAAGTTATAAAAAGTACCGGTAGAATTGCAATTTACCAATACATTGTTCACATCATAAATACAATATTGTGGGTTTGTTAGGTTTTGCTGATTGGTAATTTTTCCGGTAAAAGTTGTACAGGTTTTATCTGAAATTGTTACAGTGCTTTTAACAGATGGTGTAGGAGGTAATACAGTGAAACAGTTTGTAAAAAGCGTGTCAGGGCAACTGTTCTTTGCTTTCAAACAGTAATAGCCATAAACCAGATTGTTAAAAAGACCGGTCGTGTTGCATCCAACGAGCGAATCAAGCTGATTATAAAGACAATATTGAGCGGCAGTCAAATTATTGCTATTACTTTTTACTGTAAATGTTGAACAGTTTTTATTATTGATGCTTACTGTCAGGTCATTTGTTATAACAGCAATTCCCACGCTGAAGCATCTGGATATGGTGGTATCATAACAAGGGTCGTAAATAGTAACGCACTGAGTACCTGGTGTAAGCAGATCGAAAATGCCTGTACTATTGCATCTTATCAGTACGCCAGAAGTATCGTACAAACAAAATACGGCCGAAAATAGACTATCTCCTTTAATTGTAACAGTAACATTATTGCAATCAACATACGATGGTGTAATCGATAATGGTATAACAGGTCTTGGCTTCTTTGCTGTAAAACATCGCAGGATGGTAGTGTCCCTGCATCCATCTTTAGTTTTGATACAATAACTACCATAAGCTAAATTATTGAATACGCCGGAACTATTACACACCACCTGTAAACCAGCCGAATCAAACAAACAGTAAGTTGGATTTGTTAATCCAAACTGCCCTGTAACAGCTGCCGAAAATGTACTGCAATTTTTGCTAAAGACGTTTACATTATTGCCAATAGATATGGTGGGAGGACTAACCGTGAAACATCTTGAAATAGTAGTATCGAGGCAGGCATCATGAGCTTTAATACAATAACGGCGGCCATAAGCCAAATTATTAAAAACTCCGTTAACGCTGCAACTCACTTGCACATTATTGCTATCGTACAAACAATAATCCGGTATAAAAAAGTTTTTTAAATTGGTTAATGAAGCGGTAAAAGTTAGACAGTTTTGGTTGCTAAAATTTACGGTTGCTCCTACTGAAGCATTAAACAGCAATGAAGTATTCCCTTTTTTAATGATCCCACATCCATCTTTTGCTATTATATCAACAGATGATAACCCCGAAACATAGGCAGTAAAAGCTGGCGTTGCAGACCATACAGTGTCACCTGGTTGCCTTACTAATCCATACATAAATCCCGCTATTGGTCCCAATGTGCTTACATTTCCCCTGCTATCAACAACTTTGATAAATCCAGATGCTGAATCACAGGAAATTTTATTAAATGAGTAGGCATCAATCCACCAATTGTAGTTGTCAATCGTAATGCTCCTCGTTTGAATGCCGCCGCAGGAATCGGTCATTTTGATGCGATAATCTCCACCTTTTAAATTTGTAAAAACTCCTGTACTATTAGCTGTACCTACCCCCATGGGGGAAGGTGCTACAATGGTATACGCAAATGGCGCCCGTCCAAATTGCTGACCGTTTACCGTAATACTGGCATTGCTTCCATTATCACAGCTGACATGGACAGCTGACAAAGTGAAACGTGGATCCTGGTAACTACCTGTAACAATTACATTGTTTTGGGTAAATATACAATTCGTTGAGATATCGCTTACTGTTACAGAGTAGACTCCAGCAGATAATCCGGTGATGGAATCACTGGTTGTGTAGTTGGAATTGACTGGTCCCGAGGTTTTGTATTTATAAGCACCAGAGCCTCCAGTCACAAAAACTTTGATGGACCCCGTAGCTGCGCAACGAGATTCGTAAGTAGAAAAGGTAGCCCTCAGTGAATCACAAACTTGACCTTTTGATGACTTCGGGGAAATGGTACAAAAACAAATTGCTAGTTGTACAAAAAAGTAAATTTTTTGCATAGTTCATAGGTTTGGTTCAGAAAATTTAGAACATGGAATTACGGATTAGTACGAACCTAGCTATGTAAACGAAAATTTAGCAATTTTATTGGCATAATATTTTTATTAAAGTAAAAATACCTGACAGTAATTTCCTTTTAAATGACCAAACGTTCTAAGTTATTAGCCAAACCAAAAAAGGAAATCTACGGTTTTAGGGATAGGAACTCACATCAGAAAAAAATCCACCTTTTTTAATAATTATCCCAACCTTTTTTCAGTTTTCAAATGCGTAAAAAAAGGGGCAATAAAATTTGCCCCTTTGAACTGGAATTAAATTTTAAATAGCCATCCATGCAAATCTGGCTCAAAGCCATATTTTATTGAATCCATTCTTAGCTTCACTTCTGGGGCAACCTTCCATTTTTCCACATCAAATTTCATACTAAAATCCCTGTATTTCAATTCTTTGATTAATGATATGGTTGCTGCAGTGCCTGTTCCAAATATCTCTTTTAAATCGCCGGTATTATATGCCTCCTGAATTTCGTCTATACTCAGGGGTCTTTCCTCCACCTGGTAACCCATCTCTTTTAATAAAACGATAGTACTGTCTCGTGTAACGCCTTCTAAAATAGTTCCAGATTCCAAACCCGGCGTAATGGCTTTATTTCCTATTATAAAAAAAACATTCATGGTACCACATTCCTGTACATATTTATGCTCAATTGCATCCATCCACAAAACCTGGTCAAAGCCTAATTTATGTGCTTCAGCAGATGCCATTAGTGACCCAGCATAATTACCTGCTGCTTTAGCAAAACCATAACCGCCTTCAACTGCTCGTACATATTTTTCCTCAACGTGAATGCGCATGGGCGTAGCGTAGTAAGGTCCAGTAGGACTTAATATAATTAAGAATTTGTATTTACCACTTGGTTTAACTCCTATTGCTTCATCAGTGGCGAACATAAAGGGACGGATGTATAGCGAATGATTAGGTAATGCAGGAATCCAGTTGCGCTCAATATCAATTAAAACCCGTAATCCGTCTACAAATATCTCTTCCGGTACTGCAGGCATTTGCATTCTTTCAGCAGAAATGTTAAACCTCCTGAAATTATCAAAGGGTCTAAAAATTTGCGGATTACCTTCCTGATCTTTATATGCCTTAATTCCCTCAAAAATCGCTTGTCCATAATGTAAAGCTGCCAGAGATGGGGCTAGCTGTAAAGGTTGGTAAGGTAATATTTGTGGCGTTTTCCATTCACCATTTTCATAATCAACTTCCAACATGTGATCGGTAAAATATTTACCAAATGGTACATTTTCCAAACTGATACTTTCCAGTTTACTGTGTTCTACCTTTGAGATATTAATATCTGCTCCTGCTATCATATTCCTTAATTTTACGGCAAAGAAACAAAATAAAATACAGACTAAAGTACCGTTTTATGAGTTTAAATAATATTCAACTACCCCAAAGTGTTTTACAGGGCCTGTTTAAAAATACATTAATTGATGTTGAACCAGAGCATAATCCGGAACAAAAAATAAATACAAAGGCATTTGCTACACTCGGAAATAATCGCAGGCGTATACTCGTAATGGTTGAAAGTGAAGAGACATTGTATTTGCCCGATGAGCAACTAAATTTTTTAATGGGAATTTTAGCAGCCTGCAGTTTAACCATGGAAGATGTTGCCATTTTAAATATCAAAAAAAACAAATCAGTAACTTATAAAACTGTGGCGAATGAATTAAGATCAGAAAAAGTGTTTTTATTTGGCGTAACCCCCAATGAAATTGAACTGCCAATCGATTTCCCAAACTACCAAATTCAACAATATAACAACCAGATGTATTTAACCGCTCCTACACTCGCCCATTTCCAAGATAATAAAATTGAAAAAACGAAACTTTGGAATTGCCTGAAACAAATTTTTTCCAAATAATTTTTTATGAACAAACTCATTTTTGCCACCAATAATCAGCATAAAGTTGATGAGGTAAGACAGGTCTTAGGAAACCTGTTTGATATCATTACTTTAAAAGAAGCGAGAATTGACATTGATATACCGGAGCCGCACGAAACACTGGAAGCTAATGCTACAGAAAAGTCTACTACTATTTTCAACCTTACCCAGCAAAACTGCTTTAGTGAAGATACTGGTTTAGAAGTAGATTACTTAAATGGAGAACCTGGCGTAAAAAGTGCACGGTACGCAGGCGACGACAGATCCTTTAAAGCAAATGTGGAAAAATTACTTCGGAAAATGGGACATGCCGAAAACAGAACGGCCCGTTTTAGAACCATTATTTCATTGATATTGGATAAGATTGAATATCAGTTTGAGGGGGTCTGTGAAGGAACAATAATACTAAAAGAAAGAGGTAATGCAGGATTTGGATATGACCCTGTATTCATTCCAGAAGGCGCTCATCTAACATTTGCTGAAATGTCTATTCAGGAAAAAGGTGAATTCAGTCATCGAAAAAAAGCAATGGACAAACTTATTTCATTTTTACATTCGAAAAGATAATTTGTAATAACCACGCTGATGGCCAGAATAAAAATTGACATGCCGGATAACGAGATTGCTGCGATTCAAATAAGGGTTCGGATTGGTGATATCAATTATGGAAACCATGTGGGTAACGACGCATTTGTTGCAATTATTCACGAAGCCCGTTTACAATGGTTGCAACAAAATAGCTTTACCGAAATGGACGCAGCGGGTACTGGTCTGATTATGAGCGATCTTGCCATTGAGTTTAAAAATGAATGTTATTATGGAGAGGATATTGCAATTAAAATTCATTGTGGGGAAATTTCCAGAGTGAGTTTCGATTTGTATTATCAACTTACAACAGAAAGAAAACAGCATACTGTTTTACTTGCGAGGGCAAAAACAGGAATGGTTTGTTTTAACTATCAGATAAAAAAGGTGGCGCCAATACCCGACGAGTTATTAAAAATATTACAATCTGCTTAAATTATTCGTCATTCCATATTTTCCAACTTGCTTCTGCTTGTATCAATAGCATTTCGTAACCATTTTCAATTATAGCCCCCATTGCTTCTCCTTTTTGTAAAAATAAAGTTTTGGCAGGTTTATAAACAAGGTCGTACAAATAATGATTCCTGGTTATTAAATGATAGGGTAGTTCGGGAGTTGCGTTTTCATTCGGCGACATTCCTACCGGTGTACAATTAATAATAATCCTGTTTTCATCCATTACTTTTTCGTCAATGGCACTATAATTCATAAATCCCTCATTCAATATTTCATTTCGTGTAACCACCAAATATGGGATTCCTAATTTCCTAAGCACATACTGCACTGCCTTTGATGCGCCTCCGGTTCCCAACACGAGCGCCCTTGTATGAGATGGCTGTAAAGCTTTAATAAAAGATTGCTCAAAACCAATGATATCGGTATTGTAAGCAATCAGCTTTTTACCGGTGATTTTTATACTATTTGTAGCCCCTATAAATCGTACCTCTTCTGATTGTTCATCTACAAAAGGCAGCACCTGTTCTTTGAATGGTATAGTAACTCCCAACCCTTTTAAATCCGGATTGGCATCTAATACGTTATTAAATTCGGTGATTGACTTTATTGGAAATGCTTCAAAGAAGCAATCCTTTAAGCCTTCCAGCTCAAATTTTTGAGTAAAATATTGTTTTGAAAAAGAATGCCCCAATGGATAGCCTATCAAACCATATAGTTTCATTATGCCATTTCTTTATTGAGATATAATTCAAATGTATCACCTCTTAAACCAATTCGCATTGTCTCTAATGGAATTACTTCCGTAGGAGCAATATTTCCGAGATTGACATTGCAACCGATGAGTTCTAAAAAGTAAAGCTGCTGTGCCTTTTGCGGAGCTTCCCATAATATTTTTTCTTCCGGAATTTGGGTCAATATTTCCTGTACCAGCCCTTCTCTAACTTCTCCTGTTCCCCGGTAAATACCAACATTTCCAGCTTCCCGGGCTTCTGCAATCACATAAGTTGAGCCAGCTTCCAACTCTGCTTTCATCAATTCAATCCATTTGTACGGCGGTATTATGTGAGCAGCATCTTTACTGCCAACT
>JBBQQP010000047.1:0-14901 GCA_038215675.1 Chitinophagales bacterium
GTGCGAGGAAGTGGTGAAGGACGCGTCCGGTCAGGTGGTCGAGCTCCGCTGCACCGCCGATCTCGAGAGTAAATCCGGCGGACCGAACTCGAATCGCAAGGTCAAGGGCACGATCCATTGGGTCAGCGCGGCGCATGTGCAACAATCGTAACAGTAGCTGTTCCGCCATTACAAAGAATCGGCGTTGTAACGCCCGCACTTGTAAATGATATTGCCGGCGGCTGAGTCACATTGATCGTACCGGTTACTGGTCCGCAACTATTTGCATCTGTAATGCTGTAAGCTTTGCCATTACCTGCGGATACTCCTGTAAATATTCCTGTTGCATTTGTCACTCCGTTGAAAGTGTAAGAGATCGGCGCAGTGCCACCAGTTGCTATAATTGTTACTGTTGCCGTACCATCTTTACATGCAATCGGTGTCGTTACCGTTGCACTTGTAAATGTTGGTAATGGATTTACCGTTAAATTCAACGTTGCTGTATTACAATCTACTTTATAAGTAAGATTTGTTTGAGCAGTAGAATATGTTACCCCATTTGCAGGCCATGTATAGGATTGCCCATCACAGATTGAAGTGGTAACACTTCCTGTAGTTGTTAATGGGTTAACCGTTACCGTCTCAGGATCCGATGTATTAGGACAACCCAACAATGTTACAGTTACTGTATAGCTTCCATTTGCTGTCGCATTATATGTTTGACCAGTAGCTCCAGATATAGCATTCCCGTAGTTATCATTCCACTGGTTACCAGACGCGGAGGACGAAGTTAATAATACAGAACCTCCATCACAAAATGTTGTTGAAGTTGTTGTAGAAATAGTGGGCTTTGTTGTTGGGCAGGTAAAGTTTCCAAAATTCTTATCTGGAAAATTAAAATTTGCTGCATCAAGTATTATACTATATGCGTAAGCAGGGGTAGCTGAAGAGGCAGGTTCAGTTTGTATATATCCAGTTGGTACCACTTCACGAACTATATATGTAGCTGGTAAAAGATCACCAAATAAATAATTACCACTGGCATCGGTTACGGTTGAAACATCCCCTGCATTTAAAGTGCCACTATTATCCTTATCAAGATAAATTGTAACTCCCGCTATAATTCCTTCCTGGTTATCTTTTGTTCCGTTTTTATTTGCATCATCATATTTTGTACCACTAATAACGCCTTCTACAACACCTCCGGATCCTGGATTATTACCAACACCTCCACCAGGACCATTACCTGATATTGCCAAATTTAAAGATCCGCCTGGCCATTGACCTGCACCATTGGTAGGTGCTGTTCCCAGATCGGTAACAGTACCTCTTTTGGAAAGGTACATTCCCCAATATATGTAGGCACTTCCACCTGTAACACCTGTGTAAATAAATTTTACAACCACTGTCCTTGTATTGGTGGTACCCGGTGCTGATGCAGAAGTAATATCAGCATCCTGTGTAAAAAAAACGCCCGTATTTCCTGACCCGGTAAAAGAATTGTCTATTGTTGGTGCAGATCCGCCCGTAAATGGAAGTGTTGAAGGGCGACTCGTATTGTAGGTGGTGATATAAGCGTATCCTCCAGCATTTTTACCACCACTGTTGTTGTAATAGTCATAAGTAATATTGACAGTTAATTCATTGCCATTATTGATTAAGCCACTTAATTTATAAACAAAGGGGATTATTTCTCCCTGAAAATAATCAGACCTTCCATCATTCAAAGTACTAGCTGTCCATACGTTGCTTACATCATCCCAGGCAGCTACTTGCCCTATAGCTTTGAATGCACTTAAAGAAAAAAACATAACCGTAAATAAAAACGGCATTAATAAAAATCTGAATCTTAAAACATAAGATTCAGTTTCGTTTTGTTTGATTAAACGAAGGAAGTTGTTTGTAATAATTTTTTTCATAATGCAAGCATAAAAAGGTGAAAAAATATTAGAGGAATTTATATAGAAAAAATTTTTTAGAAATTGTGTCTGAGCGATTTTCTTGAGCTGAAAATTTACTTGAATAAAATAACAGGGGCATACGCACGCTGCGGCAATGTGTTATGGAGAACATTTTAATTTGGTTTAGGTTAAGAAAGTTTTACCGGGTAAATAAAAAATGAAAACTAGTTACAAATATCTCAGATTAATATATCGTTGTATGGCAATATTATAACCATACCAATTATCAAATTTTCAAATGCGAAAATTTAATAAACAATCATTAAAACTGACTATTTAGTCTTTTAATTTGGAATTAGATTTTGAGCGTAACCTGAGAGAGGCATTTAGTAGGAATCGGTTTTTTGAATTTATTGAATAAACGTAAATGATTTATTTTATAAATACAACATTTTTTTAATTCATTTAGTAAGTGGTAATTTTCCGATCCTTCTGTACACTTTTATATTTTGCTTCAGCAGCCGAAATAAGTATTAAAAAAAAATTTACCAAAAAGGAGCTAACATAATTTTTAGGCTTTCAAGATCACATCCCACTTCCGGCCCGGCAAATACCCTCCGTGAAACTACGATGCAGAAAGTAATTGAACTGCAGCGTTTTATCTTCACCAGTCATAAATCCGCAACAGACCTAAACATTTTTATATATCAATAAATGGCTTTACGTCGGAAAATGATATTAGGCGGCAGTACACAGAAATGCTTTAGCTGGATTGATCAACTTGAACAGTAAGCGGGAATGTGATAGCATAGCCAGCGTCGGGGTGTCGCGGTAGTAGTATGATGATTTAAAGATTTTTGTGCACGAAAACCCCGCCTTCTACAAGAGGCCGCCCTGGCTGGAAGTTTCTGGGTTCTGATATTTCCGCCCCCAACTCTATAGATCCTGGTATTATCAAAACAGTACTTGAGTTCCCCGCAGGCATTGATTAATAGGGAAATCTCAGTGAGATTTGTTTTGATACACTAAATACGCAAATCATACGTTTTAAAAAAAAGATTCCAAAATGAAGATTAAATTTGCGCTCAACTTACTCACGATCGTACTGTTATTTTCAATAATCAGTTTAACATCAAACGCACAGCTACCCGGTTTTATAAACCGGCAGGCTACAACTCCAGCCGGCAGGTTAGTATTAGACCCTAATAGTGATGGATATACATCGGCTACTACAGCCGGGTTTGGTAATGATGATGTTGCAAATGCTGAAATAATATATAAAGGCATCCGGGCTTATTCAATCGAGCCATTTGGTGATTTACGCAGAGGGCCCGATCATAACTTTTCTGATTTTGTACCCGATGCATCGGGAAATGGTGTGTACCATCATTTTTCTACAGGCAATAATGTGCTTTTCAGGATGCGTATGGGTTCAATCATGCCGGGTTCAAAAGGATATAGTATGATGCTGGATACGGACGGCAAGTTTGGGGCAACTGGCGCCAATGCTGATCCAAATTACCAGGCCACTACAACCGGCACAAACGGTAATCCGGGTTTTGAAATAGAGATTGTATTGGAGACCAATTTCCGTATTGCCATATACAATGTAGATGGCACTTCATCACCAGTGCTGATTAAACAATACACCAACTGGCAGGAAATGTCGCAGGTATCTGTTGCATCGTCCAATGATAATGGAGATCCTGATTTCTTAATAGATTTCTACATTCCATTTGCTGATTTGCAGGCAACACCATTTAACCTTACCACCAGTTCATCTATCCGGCTTTCAGCTACTACCGTAATGGCTCCAAAGGCAGCCATCGGTGGGCCTCGTTCTGATATCTACGGTACAGCGGGCGATAGTTATGAAGATTTTATACTGGGGCAACCAGGATGCAATATTTTTAATTCCTCAGCTAACTGCACAACTGCTATGTGTACAGCAGCACCAAGTGTCAATTCACCCATCAGTGCAGGCACCATTAATATAAGCGGCACTTGAATAAAATCGCTACTTCCGGGAGCTGCCGGTACAGCAAATATCACCATTTATAAAAATGGATTATCAATTGGTACTGTCTCCAACATCTCGTCGGGTGCTACCTGGACATTGAATAATATTACACTTGGTAATGGCGATATCATTACAGCAAAGGCCCTTGCAACAGCAGAGACGATGTGCCTGACGAGTAATGCAGTGACTGCATCCACCTGTAACGCTACTAACCGGCCAACTACACCGGTATTAACCTGTACCAGTGGTAGTAAAGGATTACAAGGAACCAACTTAAGCAGTGGATGGACGGTGCATGTTAATAATATGACCAGAAATGTTTTAGACAATAACGTTACCAATGCAACGGGTTTATTTGGAACCAATTCAGGAACAACCCCCAATATTACCTGGCTATACTCAGGAGGTTGTAGCACAGGTGCCCCTCTAACGTCTGGTTCGTACAAAGTATATTATATAGATAATGTAACAGGATGTAATTCATTGCCAGCTTATTTTTGTGCGGCAGGTAATGGTGGCAGTGCACTTGCAGGAGCGTTGCTGGCACCTGTAATTACAACACCTTCCAATACACTTTTTAATACCGCTACTACTTCTATAACCGGTACAACAGATGCGAACGCAACACTTTTTTTATACATCAATGGAACCAATGTACAAACGACCACAGCGGCTGCGGGCGGAGGTTTTACGTTTTCAGGGTTGAATTTGTTAACCGGCCAACAACTGTATATTGTTACAGAGTTGAATACTGGTACAATTGCTACCAGTAAATGCGCCAATCAAACGCCGGTGTATACAGTAACCTGCTTCACACAGCCACCCTTGATTAATACGGATGGTAACAACCAGATTACAGCGGTAGCTGCCATTACCGGAACCTCAGCTGATCCTGCCGGTACTGTCATCAGAATTTACACATCCACCAATGCGTTGGTAGCTACTACAACCGTTCAGGCTAATGGCACATGGAGCACCGGAAATGCAGGTACCCTGCCTGCAACATATAATGCAGTTGCTGCAACATCTTATTATGCAAATGCACAAAACGGCACTTGTGGGGTGAGTATAAATTCAGGTACCTATGCTGCAACAGCGCCAACTTCAGCCGCACGATGTGGCAGCATAACCGGTCCAGTAGGTTCCGGAGCTGCGAATATTTCCGGCACACTCACAGGTTCATTTACAACTACAACTGTTAATCTTTATTTGGATGGCGAATTGATAGGAACAACCACAACGAATACAACAGCCTGGGGACCAATCAGCGTTAATACAACCCCAACCAATACTTTATACTCAAACGGGATTTTGAAAATAGGCATCCAGGAAAACGGCAAGCAGGAAGTGGCCTGCCCGACATCTGAAAAGTCAATTGTATGTACACCTTCACCAACTGTGCCGGCTTATACGCTAAGCAGTTCTTCTGTAAATCAATATCAAACCGTTACCTGTACCATTTCTAATGCTGTTGCCGGAACATTTTATGCGCTTTCCGATTCGGCTACCGGCCAATCATACGGCCTGGGCAAATGGGCAACATCCAACGGAAATTTGGTGTTAACTTCTGATGCATTTATTGATGCCAATACCTATAAGGTAAAAGTTAATGGTACTTCTCTTTCGGGACTTACGCTTTGCTCAGCAGTTTCAGCTACGGGTACCATTGTTGTAAATCCGGCGGTAGTGCTGCCCTTATCGTTAATTGATTTTAAAGGAAAGAAGCAAAGTGCAGGTATATTATTGGAATGGACAACTGAGAATGAGATACACTCCGATCGTTTTGAAATTGAACGCAGCAACAACGGAATTTCTTTCTATAACATTGGAAGAACCAACGCTGCCGGTAATGCCGGTGCAAAAACTTTTTATAGCTATACCGATCTTAATCCGGCAACATCTAAAAGTTATTACCGGTTAAAAATGATTGATATGGATGGCAAATTTTCTTATAGTAAAGTGGTTGCTTTTAATGGCCAGGAAACAAAGGATATTTTCGTTAGTAATGTATCACCTAATCCGTTTACCAGTAAAATTGATCTCACTATCAATTTAGAAAAATCTGTTCCGCTACAACTGCAAATCGTTGATCTTACCGGCAGGCTAATGATCACCAAAACGGTCAATGGAACAGCTGGCAGTAATAATATACAATGGAACGGATTGAACAAATTAGCGGAGGGCGTTTATTATCTCAATATAAACAGGGCCGACGGATCATTACAGCAAAAAATATTAAAAGTAAATTGATAGGATAAGTAAACTGGTGCAGACTTAAAACTGCATCAGTTTAAACTATTTTTTTTGTTGAGGCGATACCCATGTTTGTGTCGTTGAAAAGGTGGTCAATGTCATTAAGTTAAGCATTTCGTGTTCCCACGAAAAAATAGCTGGTTAGAAAATTACCCTCAATTTGTGTAGCTGGGTTTTCAATACACAGACTATAAAAAAAAGCCCTTTGAAATCCAAACATTCAAATAAAATTACTGTACGAACGGTAAAATCTCTTTGTAAAAAAGAAAATATATTAAATAGTCATTCCGGAAGAACTACCTGTAAAAATTAATCATGGGTGATATCCGGCAGATAGACAGGTTGCCCCTCTGGGGCAAATTGCTGTTTATGTTTTTAGACAAATAGGTTACGCCGCTGGTGCGAATTTTTAGCGGCGGTGCTCTCAACACATTCACTTCAAAAAAAATAGAATCTACAAATAGGTTACGCCGCTGGTACGAATTTTCAAAAAAGTAAAAGACCCCATCCTAAAACCCCGAGACAAAAATACACAATACCCACTATGAAAAAATGCAGGCTCCCCAACTTTAATGCTTAGAAAAACCAACAAGGTTGAAATCATTTGTTTGATGCTCTAAAATTTTAAAACCTTGGTAAAAATTGCGAATGCAATTTGAGTATCAGTTTTATTTCTTGTTGATGTTGACAACCCATCACATATTAATTAAAAAATAAGTTCTATCTAGTTGGGCCAGCTTTTTTAAGTTTATATTTTTTAATAAAAAAGATGATTGAATAAAATCTAACTTGCAACTTCAACAAAGGACAATTCAAAGCTTTACCAAATGGAGCATAAGATTAAGAAAAACAATCAAATTTTTATTATCGGTTTTATGCAACAACATCTTTCCTTAAAGATTGCAGGATGAAGTGAGTCTATCTACAACAAGGGGTATTCCCATTAGACAATTTTAATACTTATAAACAATGAAAACTTATTCATTAATGTTCTTGCTTGCATTTTTATTTTGTGCGACTAGTTACGCTCAAAAAATAACAACTCTTGTTGGAAGAATACAAGACGGTAAGCCAATTTTAACTATCGACAAGGATAATATTTTGAAAGTTTATAACGCCAAACTTTTTAAGTATTCAGGTATAGATGGAAAGTTTTCCGACATCGAGATAAAATCTGTGGAGGGTTCCGGTTACGCTCTGGTATTTTCAGGGCCATTTTATAAGTCCGCATTTTTTGTACAATCAGAAGGAAACGAACTGCGTGCCCTTGCAAGTACCTCATGTACAACATCAGATTGCTCAAGCGAGCCTTTAGGTTGTGTAGTAAAGTACGATGGTGGAGACTTTGGTTACTGTAGCCCATGCGCCAATGCGGGCAAATGCACAAAGACTAGTACCTCCGAATCAATGCTGGAGTAGCAAAAAGGTATGTCCATTTAAAATACAGAGAAACTATCTCAAAAGATGTAGAAATACTCTTTTTAATTCTTTAAGTGGTTTCGATAATATTTCCCAAAATTGAGTGGCGTTGCCCCCCTTGAATCATAGGCCCGATACTTAATTTGTATCGGGCCTTTCGATTATACTCCTTGTTCAGCAAAACCTGCACCACCTCAGAGTCAAATTAGCTCCCTGATATGTGCCCCTGCCTGTTGCAACCAGTATTCATTTTCCTGACTAAGTTTTCACATTATAAACTATGAAAAATAAACGGGGCCACTTTGCAACTCCGACACAAAAAAGCATCTGAAGCAAATTGAAATCATGCAGCCGTTTTACTTTAATCGAACATGTCGGCTATATCAAACTACAAAAAAACAGTTCGAAAATCCATTTCAGCAAAATATGACATAAAGGTTTTTACAGTAATAAATCGCAAACCTACACCGCATAAAAAAAGGCACCTGTTTGATACAGATGCCTTTTTAAATATTAAAAAATGATCCCATTATTTCGGATCAAGAATATTCTTCAACCGGTCGCTCAAATCCTGCAAATGATATTTGGTAGCCCGGTCGAGACTTGCTGCTGCAGCGGCATCTGTCATAGCTTTCAGCTCACGGGTATGACCCTTTAAGTAAGAGATGATATCCGATTTTTTGGTATCCAATACCGGTTCAGCACTGCCACCTCTGATGATGAATGAAGTAATACCTCCCTGGGTAGGATTAATGATATTGCCCAATCTTTCCACATAAGATTTCTGCAAATTTCTACGATAAATATCCACCGGCTTTTTGGTGATGAGTTCTGCAAAAACCATTTGCTTTAAATCGGTTAATAAATCCAATACCGTGTATGCCTGGCTGCCGATTGCAACTTCTGCATTCAGCATTTTATTCATGGTTCCTGTACTCAACATTTTGCTCAATGCAGCTTCCTGCAGGGATAAGATGGCAGTGGATGAATTAACACCAGTCTTGCCGGCAATCTCCTTATTGATCACCCAGGTTGGTGTGGTAAATACCTGTTTGTTTATAAAATCAGCCGCTTCTTTCTGTGTTTGCCTGCTCACGTATTCAAACACGTTACCTGCCTGGTTATTCTTTTTAATGTTTTCGTATACGCCACCAAAATTATAGGTTACATGTCCAATATAAGTTCTAAACTGTCCCAGTACAGCACCGTACATATCTTGCAATGCACTGTAATCTTCATTGGGTTGTTTCGTCCAGCTTACCAGGTTAGGAAGAATACGCTGTAAATTTTTAATGCCATAGTTAGACGCCTTCATCGCATTATCGCCAATGCTTTCGCTCTGGTCTCTCGGATCATCCGACTGTCCCTGGCGTCCAAAATAATACCGGCTATCATTCGCTTTTGCTTCAATCCATTTATCAAGAATGGGTACTTCATCTGCTGCAGTAGCAGCTTCCGGAATCAGTTTATAACCCCATTCAACCGACCATTTATCATACTCACCAATGCGTGGATAAATACCTGCTGGTCCAACATTGTCCTCTGGTTGTGCCACATAATTAAAACGGGCATAATCCATAATACTGGGTGTATGTCCGTTGGCTTCTACCCATGCTTTGTTGCGCAAATTTTCTACCGGCACGCCTGCAGACGAACCAAAGTTGTGTGGTAAACCAAGCGTGTGCCCCACTTCGTGTGATGATACAAAACGAATCAACTGTCCCATCAGGTCATCATCAAAAACCATCTTGCGTGCTCTTGAATCGATGGCGCCGGCCTGTATCATATACCAGTCGTGCAACAATTTCATTACGTTGTGAAACCAACCGATATGGCTCTCCATTATTTCGCCACTACGAGGATCGACCGTGCTTGGTCCGTAAGCATTTTCCACCGGAGAGGGTTTATAAATAATGCCACTGTTTCTTGCATCTTCCAAACTCCAGGTGCTGTCCTGTTCTTTGGTTGGTGCTTCTTTTGCCATGATGGCATTTTTAAAACCAGCCTGTTCAAATGCAACCTGCCAGTCATTTACACCTTGTATCAAATAGGGTACCCATTGCTTTGGGGTAGTAGGATCTATGTAAAAAATGATGGGCTTTACAGGCTCTACCAACTGGCCGCTTTTATATTTTGCCATGTCCCCGGGCTTTGGCTCCAGTCTCCAGCGGGAGATTAATTGAATATTTTTTATGCCTTGCGGATTGGCATCAAAATCCGTGTACCTGGGTCCAAAATACCCTACCCTGTCATCCTGGTAGCGGGGTTTCATGGGCTTTTCCGGCAACAATAACATGGAGCTGTTCATCTCTAAAGTAACGGTAGCCATGCTTGGAGGCCTGGGTGTGCTTCCGGGCGCAAAAAATGTTACATCTGCACTTTTCGTAAAAGTTTTTACTGTCGTAATTTCAATATTGGTTGGAAAAGGACGAACCGATACAATATAGGATTTATCCGCCTGGAAGGTGCCCGCCCTAAATTGAGTTTTACTGGATCCTGAAAAACCAAACACTTCGTTATCACCGGTAATCATATCCGTAATCTCTATTACAATTCCTTTTCCCATGCTATCACTCGCAATCGCCTTTACATCGAACGCCATGGTGATGGGCTGCAGATTACTATTCATGACCGATTTGTACATCGGTCCGGAACTATCCGGATTTACATCGTAGGAAATATTTTTTAGGAAGATTTTATTCTTAGGGCCCGATTCAAAACGGATGACGCTTTGTCCAATCTGGTCGCCGGCGTAGCCACCAAATGCTTTTGGACTTTCAACAGACGATTTGGAAACACGGTTCACCATCAAAATATCCCGGCCAAATAATTTGGGCGATATTTCCAAATAATACTTGTCTTCTACCCTATGCACCGTAAAAAAACCTTTACTCGTAATCGCTTTGGAGGTGATCACATCTTTGTACGGCTTAGGCCCCGTCTTTGGAGTTTCCACCGACACTTTATCAGGACCAGTCACCGCGGGAACTGGTGGTTTATCCTGGGCTGTTGCTATCAATATCGGGCAAATAACCATCCATACAAAACCAATTTTTTTCATGCAGTTAATCATCTCTTTATTTTAGTTTATAAATTATTTCGAACGAAAATATACAATCGGCTCTGAAATAAAAGCAACTGTAGATTTTAATGGCAAGCTCAACAGGCCCTTTTTTGATTTAATGTGGATGGATGGTTTTATTTAAGGATGACCGATATCGATACACTTAACATAGTAAGAAAAAACATATTGCCAGTTACTATGTGTAAAGTCAAACGGATAAAGTGGCGAGTACACAACCATAAGTAACAAAGCATCTAATGCCCCATAAAAAACGGACAACAGAAATTTCCCCATGCATAAAACGATTAACTTGCTATAAAAATTAATCATATGAAAACAGCGATCGTAACCGGGGCAGCCGGTAATATGGGACAAGCCGTGGTAAAGAAATTACTGGCCGAAGGCTTCAGCGTGATTGGCACGGTTGAACCGCACGAAAGGGGGAAAACAGTTGTTGACAATAGTCGGTTCGAAGAAATGGAAGTGGACTTAAAAAATGAAGCAACTACCCACAAATTTGTAGCGGATGTGCTTGCTAAATATAAACAAATTGATGCTGCAGTATTAACCGTAGGTGGTTTTGCAATGGGGAAAATAAAGGATACCAATACCAATGATATTGCAAAACAATACCAGCTAAATTTTGAAACTGCCTATAATATCGCCAAACCAATATTCGCACAGATGATGGAGCAAAAAAGTGGCCGCATTTTTATGGTCGGATCACGCCCCGGACTAAACGTAGCAACCGGTAAGGGAATGGTTGGTTATAGCCTCGCAAAATCACTTTTGTTTCGACTGGCTGAAATCATGAATGAAGAGGCTAAAGGAACAAACGTGGTGACGAGTGTAATTGTTCCCAGCACTATTGATACACCACCTAACCGCAGCTCTATGCCTGGGGCTGATTTTGAAAGTTGGGTGAAGCCAGCGGCCATTGCAAATGTCATCCATTTTTACTGCTCGGAAGAGGCAGCAGCAATCAGGGAACCGGTCATCAAAATTTACGATCACGCCTAACCAGCAAATTCATTAAAGCTTTTATAACAAAGCGTCTTTTCTGTATTTAGAAAAAACGCTTCGTTATATTCCATCTTGAAAAACGTTGTTTACCGGACTACCGTCATTACTTTAGACAACGTATTTACTTCACCGGTGGCGGCATCCTGTATCACCATCTTATACAAATACTTTCCTGCACTGATAGACAATTTTTTCGTATCAACCGGGAGGTTATAAGCCCCTTTTAACTGTTTCCCATTTTGGTGAGACAATATCTTTTTACCGTCCATACTGTATAATTCCATTAATACAAAGGCATCATTGGTTAGTTCGTAGCGAATCATTGTTATTCCCTGCACCGGGTTCGGATAATTTTGATCCAATACAAACAGCGGCCTGCCTTTTAATTGCAGCACAATAATCTGACTGTAGGTAAATTTACCTGTGTTATCAATTATCTTCAACCGGTACAGCCATTTGCCACTGTTTATCCCGGCATCTGTAAACTGGTACTTATTGGTTAAGCCATTTGTTGAAAAAGTATTTACTGTTCCAATGATCGACCAGCTTGTTCCGTCAGCAGGTGATTTTTGCACCTCAAATTGAACGTTGGTTTTTTCGTAAGTAAGCCAGGTTAATAAAGCGTCATTGTTTTGAATATTTCCAGCGAAGCCTGCAATTTTTACCGGTAATGCATTGATTGAAACAACTGCTTCAATCATAAACTTACCTAGTGAATTAACCACAGACGGAGCAATGCCCCCGGCGAGTGAGGGAACTGTAAAATAGGTGGCAGGCCGTGCAGGGCTTTCAGTTTGCACAGCGAGTGGAAAATATTGCACCGCATTGGCTGTTTGAGCGATACCTACAAAAAAATCGCCCCCGTTGATAAAGGGTGATACATTAAAATTGAAGGATTTATAAGCTCCCAAATCACCTGCAGTAATGGTGTAATTAGCAGATTGTCCGATGATGGCACCTGCAGGATCCAGTACTACAGCATAAATTGTTTTGCCCACATTGACTGCCAGATTTGGGATATAACTATTTACATTTCTAACATATGCAATACCACTTAACGAGTACCTGGTAACAAACATTCCAGCAACTGCCGCACTATAACCTTCCGATCCTGTGTTGATTGCATTATCCGCATAACTGTAGGTATCGGCATTTACCTGTTGGTTTACAATGATACTGTTGTTATTATTATTATCATCTGTTGCAACGCTTACCGTAATTACGTTGGCTCCTGCGTTAGTAGGAGTAAAAGCAGCAAAGCTTACCGTATTAACGCCGCCGGCTGCCAATGACAAAACCGTTTTAGTATCAGTGAAAGTGTTGGCTCCGGTAATATTTAATGTTACAACTAAATTACTGATGGTACCAACACCTTTATTTTCAACAAGCGAACTTATTATATGCGGCGTACCATACGATAATGGAATTTTTGTAAGCGCATAAACTTTAGATACCATTGCATCATTGTTTAATATTGGGGCATTTACAAAGCGGTATGTTCTGCCAGCGGCGGGCAATACAGTATACCTGGTGGTATGCGTTTCACCGGTATAATCTCCATTGATAAATGAAGCTGCAGACCATGCAGCAGCAGATGATTTTGTAACATTTACAGAAGCTGCGGCATTACTACCTTTAATACCTGCCGCTACATCTAAATCCTGAACCGTGGCACTTGTAGGAACAAAACTGCCATACACCAACTCAATATTATTAGAGGTCTCAAACAACTTAATCTGGAAATTCAAGTTGGAAAACTGTTCGGCCGCGGGAGACGACTGGTAATCTTTTAGATTTTTAAACTGGATGGTGCAAACCCTGTTTGGAGCCACACCACTGGTAGACGCCCTGTATTCAGGTGAGGTACCAGCTACCAGGTCAAGATTAAACGGGTAGATGAGATTTTCTTCGACTGACGCAAGTGCATTATACAAACTTGGATCCAGTGGTTCAGCGGCTCCCAGCTTAATAATTCCATTTGAATTCAGAACGAATTGCGTAAAGGATATTCCATTGAAGTCGAAGGAAAAACCAATATTTTTCGGCAACGAATTATCATCATCGTAACTACCGGATTTGGTACTAATTTCAGCGCCATTGGTCCCCAGGTCCGTATACACTCCTGCCGTGTTAACTGCATTGGCAGCTATGTAATTAATTTGACTGTAGCAAAGATGAACAGAAAGAAATAGTAAGAAAGAAAGTAACAGCTGCTTCATGAGAAAGGTTTTTGGATATCGAATGATGATAGAAAATAACTTTATAAACGAAAACAAATAGATAAAATTATGTTTCAACCCGATTATCTCAAAAGAAAAATGCTTTTTTTCCATTTAATTTGAACAGTCACTACTGCGTCATCATACTGAAAGTCAATTAGTTAATATAATTCCAACTAAAACTTAGTACCTCAGAAGAAACGGGTAGCCCGGTTTTTCGCTGTCTATTTCGTTAAAAACCTACCCCGTCTATCGTAGAATTTTGATAAATAACCATTTATTTTAATTCTAATGAAATATTTTTGTAGCTTATAATTTACTATTTTGATACAAACATATATATATATTGGACTTGCTTTTATAACTGGTTTCATTACTGCGTGGATCGTACGCTCTGTCAAATTGAATAAACTGAGCAAATTACAGCGGAGCACCCAGGGATATCTTGAAAGTGAAAAGCTAATGAAAGAAACCATTCAAAAGGAAAACATCATGGCCCACCAGATGAAACAGGCCGCGGAACTTGACTGTGGAAAAAAGCTGCAGGAATCGCAGGCGTTGATCCAGGTATTGGATGAAAATATTCTACTGCTCCAAAAAAGTAATGAAGAAACCGAAGCTTTGATGAAGGCAGGTCTCCCTGCAATGCACGAGCTGAAACTAAAATTAATTGACGCTCATAATACCATTGCAAGGTATAAGGGCCACATTGAAATAAAATAGTTCTCCAGGGTTTATTAAAAGAGTTAGGCAACAAAGTAGTGGCAACAACCGGGGTATTAATTATCCATGACGGATAACTCTGCCAGTTTGTTGAAATTTCCTCAAAGAGCCGTGGCGTCATCTATTAATCATCCTGCTTAAATGCAATGACAGGTAAACACTCTGTAAAGCATTGCGCTTTTTAAATTAATTGTTGATTGATCCAGGAATCACAGACCTTTGGCCAAATCCAATCCCTAAGTTTGAAAAAAATCTACACTTTTTTTAGTACTGCTCTCATCGTATTGATCGTTTGCTTGT
>JBBQQP010000048.1:0-14875 GCA_038215675.1 Chitinophagales bacterium
CGGCTTTGAATCCTTAACCCTAAGTGCAAACGGTCCTCTTACGTTCAACCTGGGCGAATCTGTTACTTTTACGGCAAGTACAACCGGAACTGCATATCAGTGGTTAAAAAACGGAATCGCTATAAGCGGTGCTACCAGTCAATCATACACCGCTAGCACTACAGGTAATTTCAAGGCTGTTGTTACCAATATCTGTAACGATACTTCTACTGCTGCAGCCGTGACAGTCAATTTTGTTTTACCCGTTAAGTTACTCAGTTTTAACGCCACAGATAAAGTACAAAATGTATTGCTTAAATGGAGTACAACAGCAGAAATCAACAGTAACTTTTTTGTTATTGAACGTAGTACAGACGTAATAAATTTTTTGGAGATAGGCAAGGTAAATGCCAACAAAACAGGCAGCGCTTCAATAAATAGTTATTCATTTAGCGATAATACGGCAGTGGCAGCGGTTTATTATTACCGCCTCAAAATGGTAGATTTAGACGGCGCTACAAATTACTCCAAGGTAGAACGCATTACCAGGGAAACACCTTCGTTATCAGTTACTATGCTACCTAATCCTGTGGGCGAAGTGCTAAAAATAAAGGGCTTATCAGGCAACCCTACCACCCTTCAATTGCTTGATGTGAATGGCCGCATTTTAAAACAGCAGGAAACACTGTCTTCGGAAACAATCCTTAACTTTTCCGACCGGTCATCAGGCATTTATTATGTACGGATATTGGAGGGAACCAATATTACAACTCAAAAAATTATTAAAAATAATAAATAAGGATAAGCACAACAACTGAAATTAGTACCAAACTAGCTACAGGTAGTTTACCTTTCCCTTCTTGCGCAAGTGTTCAACAAGAACACTTGCGTTTTCATTTTTATCCGGCCTGTTACCTGAAGGACAAAACACCCATCGCCCCGTCCGAAGGGGGGAATGAGAAACCGCTAAAGAAAAGAAAACACCTAACAATACCAGAGTCCAATTCCCCTCCCCTGGAGGGATTAGGAGTGGTTCTCTACCCAGGAAGAGCAAAGATGAGGTTATCTTTAACCAAACAAAATATGGGAATATTAGCTGGGGTTTTAAAGGGTGTAGAACAAATCCCAACCACCCCTGGCCCCTCCAAAGGAGGGGAATTGGAACCTCCAACAGTTGCAGTCTCCGTCCTCTATCACCTTGTTAATAATCTTTATAGACTTAAAAAATCATCCCAAAACACAATAGGCAACATGCCTTTTTTTGTAATAATCTATGGTGCTTTTATATTCCGGTCAAGTAAATCCGGCATGCCAGCAGGTCATACCAGCAGTTAACAAATTTATGGTTCAATAACCAGGAGACAAAGGGCTGGAGCCCTGTGCCTGAGAGAGGAGTAAGCTTTTGTGATGATAATGCTTTAACAAAATGCGAATATTTTTACAAGAAGTATTTCTAAACTAAAAACCCCCTATCTTATAGCTTCTTTCAAAGTATAAAGAAGTTGGTAAATGTTTACGATTTATCATATAGGTTATGGTGATGAAACTATGTTGAATAGTAACAGAACTTGATTTAATTATTAAAAAGACAACCAAAACGAAACCACTAACATCTAAAAATATGACAGAAGAACATTTCCTGCATAAAGTTTTTGCCTCAAGTGGAATAACGCAGGATGAGTTAAAAATCATTTTACCGAAATACAATAAAGTAACATTTGAAAAAAATGATTACTTGCTAAAAGAAGGCCAGGTAGAAAAAAAATACTGGTTTGTTGAAAGTGGTTTTGTGCGCTCGTATATCATAGATACCCAGGGCAACGACATTACCTTTAATCTATACGCATCCTGTGATGTAGTGATTGACTACCCATCCATATTCTTTTTTGCACCCACCAGAGAAAATATTCAAGCCTTAACAGATTGTGTGTGCTGGGAAATTGATTTCAATTCTTTTCAAGAGATGTTTAACAACCTCACAAATTTTAGAGAACAACAAAGAGGCTTACTTGTAGGAAGTTATTTTGCACTAAAAGAACACAGTATAGCATTAATTGCTGACCAGGTAAAAGACAGATATTTAAGATTCTTAAAAGAGAAACCACATATTGTTCAAAACGTTTCTTTAAAGCACATTGCATCTTTTTTAGGCGTTACAGACACATCCCTTAGTAGAATCCGAAAGGAAATTGCAAGCAAATAATATTTCTTGCCATATGACAAGATTTAATTTTTTTGACTGACTCATATTTGTGTCATCATTAACAATTAAAATTTTCATTATGACACAGTTAAACGAATTCATGTTGCTTTTTAGATTTGAACCAACTAACGAACAACCCACCCAGGAGCAATTACAGGAAATGGAAAAACAATGGGGAACCTTCATTGGCACAATCGCCATGCAGGGAAAATTGGTTAGTTCATATCAATTAGGTTTTGGAGGTAAAAAGATATTTGCCGACCAATCTACAGAAGAAGGATTTCACATTGCCGAAGGGCAAATGCTTGCGGGCAATATGGTATTGAAAGCAGAATCGATAGAAGTTGCAACCGAATTGGCTAAAAAATGTCCAATTTTATTTATGGGTGGCACAGTAGAAGTAAGAGATGTAATCCCAATGAATTAATTGTAAACTTTTAAAGATGAACAAAAAAATGATATTCGCAATAATAGGATTTGCCCTTGCGGCATTCATAGGATTTGGACTGTATAAAGCCAGTGGCTTAACATCCATTCAAATTATAAAAACAGTTTCCATAAAAGGTTCTAAAGAAGAAGTTTTTAATATGGTCCGGTATTTAAAAAACTTTCCCAAATGGTCGCCATTTTTTGCACAGGACCCAGCTCAAAAATTTGAAGTAAAAGGTACTGACGGTGTAGTTGGTGCTCAATACCATTGGGATGGAAACAAAGGCAAAGATGTAGGATATCAGGAAATCGTAAGAATTGATGAATACAATTTTTTGGGCATGAAATGCGATATTCAAAAACCATTTGTAGCCAAACCAACTTTCGATTATTACTTTACTGAAACAGCAAACGGGATTGAAGTAAAACAAGATTTTAAAGTTGAATCAGGTTTGGTTGATGCCTTTTTTATGTGGCTTTTTGGTGCAAAAGTAGCTATGGAAAAGACCAATCAACAAGGTTTGGATTTACTTAAAAAAGCAGTTGAAAAATAAATACTAATCTAATTTTACAGCTACAATTTTAGCTCTTTTATTTTTACCACTTCATTATTTAGTAATTGGTCGAAATAAAAGAGTTTTGGTTTTTTTTTAAACTTATACCTTAAAGGATATTTTTATTGCTTGAAGACTGATACTTGATAAAGCGAAAGGATTCGCTTCAATATATTTTAATTTGAAAAAAAGTTAGCACTTATAATAACTGAATACAGGTCAGAAATAAATAATGAAATCTACATCAAACAAATGAATGAAAAAGAACTATCAGAATTAACAGACGAAGAGCTGTTAGTTGAATCAAAAAAAGAAAAAATAACACCAGTAGCCAATGCTGTATTTATTGGTTTTTTGTTTGGCGTTATATTCTACAGCTTTGTTAAAAACACATGGGGGATGTTAACTCTAATTCCACTTTTTTTAGCATATAAATTAATAAAGGATTCGAAAAAAAATAAAGAATTGGAAAAACTTTTAAAAAAACGAAATTTAAAATAACGAATGGAAGAAAATTGTAAAAACTGCAATGAGATAATTACAGGAAAATTCTGTATCACCTGTGGACAAAAAAAATACAAACGAATTGACAAAAAATATATCTTGGACGAAATTCAATATACCTTCCTGCACACCAATAAAGGACTTTTGTATTCTATTAAACATATTCTGAAAAATCCAGGTAACACAGCAAGAGAATTTATTGATGGCAACAGAGTAAATCATTACAAGCCAATTTTACTGACCTTTCTTTTAGGTGGTATAGCTGGATTTGCATTGAGTATTACACTTTATGCAATTGCAAATAACAGTTTAAAATTTATTCATGCTATACTGCCGTTAATCTCAATCTACTTAGTTTGCTGGGATTCGGGAAAACTAAAAAATATCCAATCAGAAATTCAAAAAAAAGGTAGTAGATAAAATGGAAGAAAATGTTCAGGCCCAAATCAAAGTCATTCACTTTAAAAAAAGAAAATACATGAATATAAAAGAATTAAAAGTGAGAGAAAATATTACTAGCGATGACAAACTCCATAAACTTTATACACAGTTTAGAGAATTGCTCATCGAATTAAAAAAGAAGGAATTAACTGAAAATATTATTAGGGCCATTAATCAAGCTGTGGAAGAAATAAATACTTCAACTCTTACGGGTAACGAATTAAAAAAATGTGTGAAACAAAAGCAAACCGCCCTATTAAAACAAATTGAAAAGGAGCTTAAAATTGTTCCTAAAACTTATTATCAAACCCTTTGGATGTTATTTGGATTTTCTGGTTTTGGAATACCTATCGGCTTGGCCATTGCTTACTTTTTAGGAAATGCTGGTTTATTTGGTTTAGGCTTGCCAATAGGATTAGGAGTTGGAGCTGTTGTTGGTTTATCATTAGATAAAAAAGCATTAAAAGAAGGTAGACAATTAGATTTAGTTATTAAATATTGATGATTGTCACCAAAAGATCAATATAAGCTTATAGAATTGTGTTTAACATTAGGCTTTAAAATTTTGAGTTTCCTTTTATCTTGCTTTCATTTTTAGTTTTAATTATTGTGCCTTTCAATGAAGTGTTTATATTTTAAAACATTCAAAATCTATATCTAAACAAAAATATGCTGATAATTTTTAAAGTTTTTTTCTCATTTATCATAGGTAAAACAGCACTAAACGTTAATAAAAAAAATAATGTTTTATGGATAGTCTCAGGTTATATTCTGTTGTTTAGCTCAGCAGCCATCTTAAGCATTTTAAAAGGTATTTTATTATGTCATTGGCATCTTACCTTGCTTTTTAAATACGAGGTACAATTATTTTCAGCATATTATTCTAAATTCTTTTATTGCAGGGCAAAGAATATTTGCTTTTTTAATCATACTGCCCATCACCTATTTTATAACTAACGAGGAAATTATTTATACTGTAGATAAGGTGATGACTTGGTAGGAATTTCACTAACATTTTGGACTTATTTTTTCAGTTTTTTAATGCGCTAAAACCTATTTCAAAAAATTTTACGCTCCATTTTAACTTACATTGATTTTGGTACTTTTATTATTATTTTTCTGTTCATATTATTTGGTCTCTCAAAATATTGTGATTAGAAGCTCGCCGGCGCAAAACTTCGTCCTGTCTCTCCTTATTATTATTCACCTTCGGTAACTATAAAATCATGCCCAAACACAAAGGGCAACAAGCTTTTTTTATCTGTGGTAAATTTTAAATGCCTGCATTTTTCCTGTCATGTGAGTCAACAGATGCAGTACTCAGCCTTATGTCTCGTTGTTACCCCGACTTAAAAATCATCCCAAAACACAATAGATAATTAAGCCTCTTTTATCTGAAATAATCTATGTTGCCTTTATATTCCTGTCAAGTGATACCGGCATACCTGCATATTATTGCAGCAGCCAACAAATTCATCCTTCAGTATTAGGGAGACACTGCACCGGAGCCCTGCGCCTAAAGGTTTATACCAGACATGAACGGCTTATCAATAGTGACCCTGGTAATAAAAGTTACCAACAATAAGGCGGAGATGCAGTCTAAATAACAATTTTATAAAAAGTGAAATTCACGTATTTTTGCAAAAAAACAACCAACTATGAGTAAATACAATGCAGGCGTTTTACATGGCGCAGAATTAGAAGCACTTTACAATGATGCAAGAGCCAACGGATTTGCATTGCCTGCCGTAAACTGCATCGGTACAGATACAATCAATGGTGTATTGGAATCTGCTGCAAAAGTAAATTCCCCGGTTATTATACAATTTAGCAATGGTGGTGCACAGTTCATTGCCGGTAAGGGAATGCCAAATGACAAATTACAGGCAAATATTTCCGGTGCTATTTCGGGTGCATTGCATATTCACAATGTAGCAAAGCATTACGGCGTGCCAGTGGTTTTACACACAGACCATGCTGCTAAAAAATGGCTTCCGTGGATTAGTGGATTGATAGATGCAGGCGAACAGTTTTACAAGGAAAAAGGCCAACCGCTTTTTAGTTCTCATATGCTTGATTTAAGTGAAGAACCAATTGAAGAAAACATCGCAACTTCTGTTGAATTTTTTAAACGCATGGCTCCATTGGGAATGAGTATTGAAATTGAACTGGGTGTAACAGGTGGTGAGGAAGATGGGGTTGATAACAGCGATATTGAAAATGACAAATTATATACACAACCGCAACACGTAGCCTACTCTTACACTGAATTGGGCAAAGTGGGTAATTTATTTACCGTCGCTGCTGCTTTTGGTAATGTGCATGGCGTGTACAAACCGGGTAATGTGGAGCTTCGTCCTGAAATTTTAAACAACAGTCAAATATTTATTGAAAAAGAATTGGGTACCGGTCCAAAGCCTGTTTACTTTGTATTTCATGGTGGAAGCGGTTCTCCCCAAAATCAAATCCGGGAGGCAATTGGATACGGTGCTATTAAAATGAATATTGATACCGATTTGCAGTGGGCTTTTTGGGAAGGCATTTTGGATAACTACAAAAAATATGAAGGTTATTTACAGGGCCAGTTAGGGAATCCTGATGGAGCTGACAAACCGAATAAAAAAAATTACGATCCAAGGGTTTGGCTTCGCAAAGGACAGGAAAGTTTCAGCAAAAGATTAGAGATTGCTTTCGACGATTTAAATTGCATCAACCGGAACGCATAGTGAAATAAATGCATTTTTCATACCTGACTGCTGGAATGATTGGCAATTACTGACGTTGTTTTATTTTAAACTTTTAACAATCCCCCTCCTTCCATTTTTTCTGATGGATTGCGTGGGGTTTTGTTTTTAATTTTTAACTAAAAAGATCCAAAAAATAATCCATTTTTTTATTGGATAGTTTTTTGAAAGCCTTAAATATGATAAAAGAAGAAGATTTTGATGCAAATCTTGCTGGCGAGGCCGGAGATGCAGAAGAGGCAAAGCGTAGCTGGTTTAAGCGAATAAAAAAGGGTATTTTAACGCCCACTAAAGATAAGGCTGACGCTCCGGAAGGCCTTTGGACAAAGTGCCCATCCTGCAAATTCACCTGCACGGTTACAGAATTAAGAGAAAATTATTTTGTTTGCCCCAAATGTGATTATCATCACCGGATTGGCAGTGCTGAATATTTTGAAATCCTGTTTGATGAAAGCCAATACACAGAATTATTTGCCAATATTGTTTCTAAAGATTACCTCGGTTTTGTAGACCTGAAGCCTTACGGCAAAAGACTAGAAGAAACATATGCGAAAACGGATATTCATGACTCTATTACGGTAGCGCATGGCAAAGTGAATACAAATGATTTTGTAGTAGCCTGTATGGATTTTGAATTCATAGGCGGTAGTTTGGGTAGCGTGATGGGCGAAAAAATTGCCCGGGCCTGCGACTATTGTATATTACACGGCATACCCTTTATGATCATTAATAAAAGTGGTGGAGCCCGAATGATGGAGAGTGCCTTTTCACTTATGCAACTGGCCAAAACGTCTGGTAAATTATCGCAGCTCACCGATAATAAAATTCCTTACATCTCATTGTGTACCGATCCTACATTTGGCGGCACCACTGCTTCTTTTGCGATGTTGGGCGACATCATTTGTGGCGAACCGGGCGCCCTCATTGGTTTTGCCGGACCAAGGGTGATTAAAGAAACTATCCGCAAAGACCTGCCCGAAGGTTTCCAGCGAAGTGAATTTTTACTGGAACATGGCTTTCTTGATTTCATCGTTCACCGCAAGGCATTGAAAGAAAAAATGAGTGCATTGCTGGTTTTATTCAGGCAATAAAGAGAGATCGTTTAAAAGGCAGTTTCTAGAAAAAAAGGAACTTCCTTTTAATTTACTGGTTACCAACTACTGCCGTTGATACGAGTTTGATTAATTGTATTTTTGTAAAAAATTAAAAGTTTGGAACTCAGTAACCGAAAGGCATACCACGAATATTTCTTTGAAGTAAAATACATTGCCGGACTGGTGCTGGCCGGTACCGAAATAAAAAGCTTGCGGGCAGGTAAGGCGAGTTTCAATGATAGTTATTGCTACTTTGATAAAGGAGAATTATATGTAAAAAGTCTCCATATTTCCGAATATAGTTTTGGTACTTATAATAACCATGAGCCCATGCAGGAACGTAAACTGTTGCTTAACAAAAGAGAGCTGCAAAAATTGGAAGCCAAAACCAAGGAAAAAGGTTATTCCATCATTCCATTAAGAATTTTTCTCACCGACAAAGGTTTTTTTAAAATGGAGATTGGCTTAGGTAAAGGGAAAAAAATATACGATAAAAGGGAAAGTATTAAGGAAAGAGAAACAGACCGGGATATTAAAAGGAAGTATGGCATATAAATAAATTCTGGCTCAGAGCAACCATTTACGCTATACGATGTTATTGAGCACTCACATTTTAACTTTATTTAAAATAGTAACTTTACAATTACCATAGGTTGTTAATAATTTGTATAAACACCGCATAATTTTTTACACTAGTACAATGAATCAGCAGAACAAAAGAATTGAGGTAATGGATTTTCTTGGTCAAAAGATTGAGGATATTATTGGCGAATATTTAAAAGACATTGATACCAATTGGCAACCGGCAGATCTTTTGCCCGATAGCTCTTCAGAAAATTTTTATGACGAGATTAAAGAACTAAAAGAATCGTGTAAGGAATTGCCGTATGATTACCTGGCGGTATTGGTAGGTGACATTATTACGGAAGAGGCTTTACCCACCTACCAAAGCTGGTTAACCGATGTGGAAGGTATTGATAAATTAAAGCCACAAGGGTGGAGCAAATGGGTGAGAATGTGGACTGCTGAGGAAAACCGGCATGGCGATTTGCTAAATAAATTTATTTATTTATCGGGCCGTGTGAATATGAAACAGATGGAGATCAGCACCCAGCACCTGATTGCAGATGGCTTTGATATTGGAACCGGTAGAAATCCCTACAAGAACTTTGTGTACACCTCCTTCCAGGAAATGGCTACCAATATTTCGCACCGCAGAACTGCCACCATTGCAAAAACCCATGGTTGCACCCAACTCTCTAAAATATGTGGCATCATAGCAGCTGACGAGGCAAGGCACGCCAAAGCATATAAAAACTTTGTAACAAGAATATTTGAAATTGATGCCAGCGAAATGATGTTGGCTTTTGAAGATATGATGCGTAAAAAAATCGTTATGCCCGCCCACTTTTTACGCCAGTCCGGAGAAAAAATCGGGCAAACATTTGATCACTTTAGCGACGCTGCCCAGCGCCTTGGAGTATATACCAGTTGGGACTATACAGAAATTTTAGAATCCCTGGTAAAAGAATGGAACATCGGAAATATGAGCGACCTGAATGAAAAGGCCGAAAAAGCAAGGGATTACCTGATGGCTTTGCCGGAACGTTTTAAAAGAGTTGCGGGAAGAGGGCAGAAAGCACCAATAGAGTACCAATTTAACTGGATAAAATAAATCTCATTTGTATTAAAGCCGTAAACTCAATTGCGGCTTTTTTTGTTAGCGTACTTCTCCATTAACCGGAGTTTTAAAAATGATTTATTTTTCCGGATTTGCAGGTTAACATTCGCTCAAACTAATCGGAATATTTACGGCAAGCCCCCCATCTGCCGTTTCTTTGTATTTGCTGTTCATATCCAGTGCAGTATTCCACATTGTTTTTATTACCCCATCTAAACTTACTTTTGCAAAATCAGGCGAACTTTGCAGTGCAAGCTGGCTGGCAGTAATGGCCTTGATTGCACCCATCGTATTTCTTTCTATACAAGGTATTTGCACCAGTCCCCCAATGGGATCGCATGTTAAACCGAGATGATGCTCCATGGCTATTTCGGCAGCCATCAAAGTTTGTCGCTGGGTACCGCCCATGCATTCTGTAAGTGCAGCCGCAGCCATCGCACTGCTTACGCCAATTTCAGCCTGGCAACCGCCCATGGCTGCAGAAATGGTAGCTCCCTTTTTAAATATACTGCCCACTTCTCCGGCAGTTAATAAAAACTGGATGATCTTGTCGTCTGTTATGCCTTCACAAAAGCTAATATAGTATTGCAGTACAGCGGGTATCACACCTGCAGCTCCATTCGTCGGAGCCGTAACTACACGGCCAAAGGACGCATTCTCCTCGTTAACTGCAAGTGCAAAGCAACTCACCCAATCCAACGTATAGTTAAAAGCGTTTCCACCTTGCCGTATGGTGGTAATCCAGCTTTCGTAATCTGTATACGATCGGTTATTTATCAGGCGCTTGTTTAACTGAAAACCACGACGTTTTACATTTAATCCGCCAGGCAAAACGCCCTCGGTGTGGCAACCTTTGAAGATACACTCCTTCATCACCCGCCAGGTATTCATTACCTGTTCCTTAATTTGTTTTTCAGATCGCCAGGCCAATTCATTCTCCATTACCACTTCGCTGATGCTTAAACCGGTTTTCATACACCAGTGCAATAAATCATTGGCGGTATTAACCGGAAAAGGCAGTATGACCTGTTCACATGAATTAGCCAACGCTCCTTCCTTCACTACAAAACCTCCACCAATGGAGTAAAAGGTTTCGGCAAATGTATCTTTGTTGTGAAGGCTTACTAAAAAGGTGAGTGCATTGGGGTGAAACGGCAGCGATTCAGTTGACAAAAATTCGATATCCTCTGCAGGATTGAAATTAATTTCATGTTTTCCACTCAGCAACAAAATATTCATCGCTTTAATATCATCCATTTTGGCAACAATCCTATCAACGTCAAATGTAACAGGATCTTCACCACTCAAACCCAGTTGAACAGCAACATCTGTTCCATGCCCTATACCCGTTTTGGCCAACGATCCGTATAATAACACTTCAATTTTTTCTACCTGCTGCAAAATGTTTTTTTGCTCCAGCGATCGTAAAAAAAGCAACGCCGCTTTCCATGGACCAAGCGTATGGCTACTACTGGGGCCAACCCCAATCTTAAACATATCGAATATCGAAATTGCTTCGTGGCTCAAGAAAAGCGGTTTAACAAATTATTGAACATTGATCAGGTCGATGGTAAAAACCAGGTAAGAATTTGGCGGAATAGAAGATCCGGCTCCGGTGCTACCGTAACCCAAAGATGGAGGGATGTATAAAATAATAGACCCACCCTTTTGAATTAAAGGAATACCAATTTGCCATCCGGCAATTAATTGACCTAAAGTAAAAGTAACACCAGTTGTATTTTGATCAAAAGGTGTATTGGAAGTAGTAATCCGACCACTGTACTTTACCGTAACATCTGAACAAACTACCGGAACTGTGCCAACACCCTGTGTAACGATTTTGTAAAAAATCCCACTTGGATGTTGTGTGAAGCTAGCATCGAGTGAAGCTTTTAAAGCCGCAATTTCTGCAGCAGGTGCCACGGCAGTGGTAGTGGTAAAATTACAGTTACCAGAATTGGAAGATTTGTTACAGCCTGCAATCACTAAAAAAGAGAGCGCCAGCATAAAAAAGAGTCTTGTCCGCATATTTGTTTTTAATTAATGAATATTTGTTTGATTGTTTATTTTGTTTTCTTTTGATTTTAATTCCTTGTACAACTGGTCATTTAATTCCCATTTAAACTGCATCCTGAAGTAGGCATAAAAAAAGATTACGATAATCATCGCAATCACAGCTGTTACAAATGCTCCTGCGGAACTACCCGCTATTTTCATATACCATTCAGGTACAAAAAGTTTTATCACCACCACAAATAAAATAATGGGGAGACCAAATAAAAATGCCATCGGTAATCCCCTCGTAAGTTTACTCACAAAAGAATTCTCAATTTCCCTGTTACGCTCCCAGTAGCGAAGAAATGCTATTTCCTTTTCGGTGATCATTTTGCGAAGTTAACCAATTAATAGATTGTTGTTTTGCAAAGTGCGTAATATTAAGTAGGTTTGGTCATATCAAATATTTTTTTGTGAAAATAGAACAGCTTATCGTCCAATATCTTTACAGCACTAAAAAAGTTACTTTACAGGGTATTGGTACATTTAATTTAGACCCCTCTGTTGTGCTACCGGCTGAGAACGATAAGGAAAAGGATTTTGTGATGCCCGAAAATGCATTTGAATTTGAATACAACTTAAAGTCTGTCGAAGATGAAGGACTGATTACTTACATTGTTGAACATACCAGAAAAATACTACCACTTGCTTCAGCTGATCTCGACTCTTATGTGATGCTGGCAAAGCAATTTTTAAACATAGGTAAACCATTGGTGATTGCAGGAGTTGGAACTATTCAAAAAAATCAACTGGGCGATTACCAGTTTGTTCCGGGAAATTTCATTACCCCAAAAATTGATGACTTTCCCAAACAATTGAGAGAACAAAGAGATGAAAGTGTTTCTTTTGAAAGTGAAGCGAGAACAGACAATAGCCGCAGAAATCTACTGATAGGTATCACAACCCTTATATTGATTCTTGCAGGCCTGGGAATGTATTATGTGCTGGTATACAATAAAAATACCGAACCGGAACCATTTGTACAGGCAGATGTTCTGCCGCCTGCAGACACGATCAAATCGGATTCGCTCGTACAACCATCAATTGATACAATCGTTAAAATTGAAACTCCGGTAGTTCCCGCGGACGGCACCAATTTTAGAATTATTATTAAAAGCTATGCAGCTTTATTGGCGGCACAAAAGGCTTATGACAGGTTAACCTATTATGGTCATAAACTGGAATTGATAAAAGTTGATTCTTTTAAATACGAACTGGCCATGCCATTTAAAACTCCGTTATCGGATACGATAAGGGCAAAAGATTCTCTGCGACGATTTTTTGGAGGTAAGCCTTTTATAAAACTTTAACTGGTCGACATTTACCCATTTGAAGTGCTTTGATGAATTATGAAAAAATTACCTTCTCAAATATTTTTCATTTCATTTTGGTTATTTTTTTCTTTTGATTTGTTTGCCTTATCAATTGGAAAAAATTGGCTGCATACAATTGCAAAACCCTTATTAATGCCAACCTTAATGTTGCTGATGGCAGGTTCAACCGATCATCGTTACCCACGCAGAACACTGGTACTTACAGGGCTGTTTTTCTCATGGCTTGGTGATGTTTTTCTTCTGCTGGAATCCCGCTACCAAAACCTTTTTATTGCCGGATTGGCCAGTTTCTTAATTACTCACCTTTGTTATATTGCTTATTTTCTTTCGGTTAAATCTTCCGCTATTTCTCTTATTAAAAAGCAGCCTGTTTATATTTTATTGACCCTGTGTTATGGTGTCGGCTTAGTATGGTTATTGTTTCCATTTCTGGGAGATTTAAAAATACCGGTGATATTTTATGCGGCGGTTATTTGCACCATGTTGCTTTGCAGCATTCATATTTTTCAAAAACTGACAGCGCCTTCTAACAGGTATTTTGTTTTGGCTGCTCTGCTATTTGTTATTTCAGATTCTTTTTTGGCCATCAATAAATTTTATCAGCCATTGCCATTTGCCGGTGCTTTGATTATGCTTACTTATTGTGCGTCACAATTCCTTTTGGTAATGGGATTCATTAAGAAGGGCCGGTAACAGAAACTGAATGAAATGCAAGCTTTAGCACATTTATTCATTTCCTGGGTTTTAAAAATGAAGTGTTTACACCTGATTAAAATTTGGTTTTAAATCCGCCTAGGTTAACTAGCTGCGTGAATTATTTTATTTCGCATTTAGTTTTTGAACAGGCTTTTCCAACTTCACAAAACCTGCAAACTACTAAAATGTTCTGGGCGAATTTCTCACTCACGCTATATACTAGCCCACTTACCTCAATGGACAAAAGGGAGTCGTAACTTTCTTTTGAAATCACTTTAATATCATGGTTGATTTCCAGACCTACCTTGACAACATATTGCAAAAAGTTAACAGAATTATCTTTTACAGCCACCATTTTACAGGATTTGCCTGCTTCCACATCCGCCAGTGTTTTCCTAAAAGGAAGCTTTATTTCGCCTTTGGCATTCGGTATAATATCACCGTGTGGATCAAACTCCGGAAAGTCAAGCAATTCATCCAATTTATCCACTAGCTTTTGTGATTGGATATGCTCCAGTTGCTCTGCTACTTCATGCACTTCATCCCAGGTGAAACCCAGCTTTTTATGTAAAAAAGTTTCCCATAGCCGGTGTTTTCTTACAATTTCAATAGCATGCTTTCTACCAGTAATGGTTAAAGTGATCTTGCCATATTTTTGATAATCCACCAGCTCTTTATCCTTTAGTTTTTTAAGCATATCAGTGGCTGTAGCAGGCTTTACATTTAAAGCTGCTGCCAACTCATTGGTACCGGCAGCGGATTTCTCTTCATTTTCCATTGTTATCTGTAACAATGCTTTTAAATAATTTTCTTCTGTAAAGGATAGCATCGGGCAAAAGTAATTGATTTTAGAAACTTATTTTGTTAGGTTTGTCTAACTTTTATACTTTTGTTTCCATAACAATAATAGTAATGGAATTATTTCGCCTGATTTTTATTCTAACATATTTAATCTGTATATCAACAGGAATATCATTTGCACAAGTCGGCAATATTAGCGGGACGGTATTTTCAGATGGCAAACCAATGCAGGCAGCCAACATTATAGTATCCGGAACAAAGACCGGAACAATTACAGATAGTCTTGGTAATTTTTTGTTGCCTGGCATGCAGCCGGGTAATTATACTTTAAAAGCTTCCCTTATAGGTTACGGGGAGTTG
>JBBQQP010000049.1:0-14743 GCA_038215675.1 Chitinophagales bacterium
CCCGGGCGATAGATAGACCGATCGGTAAATAAAAATGTAACAGGTTTTAAAACCTCTATATATGTATTATAGTAATTGCTGTAGTTGTTTTCATCCATGAACAATTCATCCTTTTTATGAATCAGTTGTAAAAGAAAACTTCTGTATTCTTTTGTTTGCTTTAGTTTAAAATAGCCGTTTTTATCTGCCGTATATTGCTCGGCTTTTATTTGTTCATTCTGGCTTGTTTGGTAATTGTATTTGGTTTCCCATACCTGCACCTGGGTGTTGGCCAATGGTTGTCCGTTTTCACGGTTTACTACATTGTATTCCTGGTTACTATTGTGTACATATCCGATATAGCTTACATGGATCAATTGTTTAGCGATGATGTTTTTTTGAAGCGAAAAATTTTCGTCGAGGCTTGCCAGCATGTAATACATCCCGATTGGCAAAGCATCTACTTTTATTTCAACGGAATGCTGCTGGTAATCCTGTAGGTCGGGCAAATTGATATTCCAGCTTTTGGTTGATTTTAGCGCTACAATTCCTTTCCATAATTTTTCATAACTACTACGATCCGTTTTTTTTATTTCGTCGTTGCTGATTTTTACAATCCTCAAATAAAGCGCCTTTGCATTTTTGTATTTCACGAGCGTCCTAAAAGGCTGATCGGGAATATTTACCTTTTCAGTTTCCAGGTTTAGGGAAGGCACCAATATCCGGTTTAATAGATTCTGGCAATTGGCAGCACCTTCTGTTTTTGGAAATTTTTTAATTACCTGCTCGCATATATCCTTTGCTCTTTTTATTTCATATTGATAATCAGTTTTTGTAAATGGTTCATAGGCCTGGCCTTTTTCTGCATAAATATTTGCCCTTAAATACATTGCTTGTGCAACACCCTGTGCTCCTGCATATCGATCTTCGATATTTTTTAAAGCGGCTTCAAAAAGGGTTGTTTTATTTTCATTGGCTGCGTTTTGGTATACGAAATTCAGCCGGATTAAATCGGCATCCAGTAAGGCATCTGCATCGGTATCGTTGAGATGGAACTTTAAAATATCCTGTAGCAGCAGGATTGCTTTATAATGAACAGAGGCGGTATCTTTTGTTTTGAAGGAATCTTTTACAAATTCCGAAACGGGTGCAAAAGCGGTTGCTTCATTGATGGTGAAATGATAAGCCGGTTTAGCAATGTATTGCTCATCATTCATCAAATAACTAAGCGCCCGGTGGGCTAAAAAATCGAATAAGGTAGGCCGAAGTGAGCGGGTATTTTGCCCCTTAACAATTATCGGATCAAAGCCATCCAGCTTGCTTTCTTTCAATAGCTTTTCATTGGCTAAAGATGCTTTGTATAGATTGGTAATTGTGCTATGTAATTTATCCAAACTCCAGGTACTGATGTCTTTACTTTTTTCTTCGGTCAGTTGGGTTCGGTCATAAAACTTGTATCGGTTGTTTTGCAGGTATTGCCAAAACATTTCGGCCTGCATGCTTTGCAGGATGTTCTTTGCAGGGGCCTTTGCGTTTGCGATTAAAGTATCTACAAAAAAAATATTGTTCTCCCGGCTATCTTCTTGCACCAGATTGCGGTACTTAATTTGGAACATGCAACTTTTTATTTGCTGTGCATCATTGTTGTCTTTTAATGCCAGTTTGTAGATAGTTAAAACTTCTGCCAATGCTGACTTTGTAAGTCCCTTTTTTTCAAAGGCCTCCACCTTTTTCCAGTTGGCTACATATTCATTTTTTGTTTGTGCCATGGGCTTGTTTAGTAGGGTTATTATGAAGACTAACAACAGCGAAAATTTCTTTAAAAACATAGTGCTCCGATTTTAGTTACAAGTTACAATTTGTTGAAGTAGTATGATAGTTGCATAGGTTATTACACTAGGGTATTGATGTATGAAATAGAGACATTGCATAAACTGGGCCGATAAATTTTCCCTTTGACAAGGATTTTTAACATTTGGTTGCAGCCAATGGCTTGGGTGTTTTAATGGATAATACAAATTTGTAAGGTTCAATTGTTGTCAAATGGTATTCCGTACTAGAGTACCCGTCCTGATTGATCAGGCAGACACGGACGTAATTATGATCGCCATTGCGGTGTTGCCCGGACAATGGTTTTTATTTTTATGCAGAGGCAGGCATTTTGTAGGCACAGGCCGTGGCCTGTGCCTACAAAAACAAACCCCCGGCGGTTGCCAGGGGTTTCAATATGATTATTGATGCATTATTTTTTCAACGCTTCTGCCATTGTCTTTCCAATATCAGCAGGACTTGCGGCAACATGAATGCCACATTCAGCCATAATTTTCATTTTGGCGGCTGCAGTATCGTCTTCACCACCTACAATTGCACCGGCATGACCCATACGGCGACCCGGAGGAGCTGTTTGTCCGGCAATGAAACCTACTACCGGTTTTTTATTACCGGTTGATTTGATGTAATGTGCAGCTTCTGCTTCCATACCGCCACCAATTTCCCCAATCATTACGATGGCATCGGTTTCTGGATAGTTCATAAATAATTCAACTGCTTCTTTTGTAGTAGTACCAATGATTGGGTCGCCACCAATTCCGATTGCAGTAGAAATACCCAACCCGGCTTTTGCCACCTGGTCAGCAGCTTCATACGTAAGGGTACCGCTTTTCGATACAATTCCAATTCTGCCTTTTACAAAAATAAAGCCTGGCATAATACCCACTTTACATTCATCGGCCGTAATAATGCCTGGACAATTTGGCCCAATCAGGCGGGTATCTTTGTCAACCAAATAGTTTTTAACCTTCACCATATCCTGTACAGGAATTCCCTCTGTAATACATACTACCAAAGCGATGCCTGCGTCTGCCGCTTCCATAATTGCATCGGCAGCAAATGCCGGCGGCACAAATATAATAGTTACATCCGCCGCTGTTGCTTTTACTGCATCCGCCACGGTATTAAACACGGGTTTTTCCAAATGGGTAGTTCCTCCTTTGCCAGGGGTAACACCACCAACCAGGTTGGTACCGTACTCAATCATTTGGGTAGCATGAAATGTTCCTTCTGTACCGGTGAAACCTTGTACGATAACTTTTGAGTTTTTATTAACGAGAACTGACATTGATAGTAATTATATTAGAATGAAAAATTAAAAATTTTGGCAAAGATAGGGGAGTAATCAGCAAATTTAAATATTAGGAAATGCGAAAAATCACTGAATGTTGGTGGAAAATCAAATTGAAATTTAGGCACTCCACAATTCACAAATGAATGTTATTGTATAATCTCATCTCCGTTATTCAGCATCTCCTCCATATTACGTTCTTCGGAAATGATGCCCTTCGCTTCCAGCATCCGCATGTCTTTAGCATCCTGCAAAAATTTGGAAGCAAAAATGAATTCGTTCAGGCGTTCGTTTTTTGAGAAAATAATTTCTTCGTTGTTGCCATTCCACTCTTTCTTACCCAAGTCCATGTACAATATATTTTCACCAATTTCCATTACGCTGTTCATATCATGCGTGTTGATTACGGTGGTCATATTGAACTCTTTGGTGATATCGTAAATGAGTTTATCTATCACCATACTTGTTTGTGGATCCAGGCCAGAGTTGGGTTCATCGCAAAATAGATATTTTGGATTTAGTACGATAGCCCTTGCGATGCCCACTCTCTTTTTCATACCTCCACTTATTTCTGCAGGAAATTTATTATTGGCGTCTTCCAGGTTTACCCTTGCCAAAACTTCGTTTACACGTTTTAGTTTTTCTTTGTGATTCATTTTAGAAAACATATCCAGCGGGAACATTACATTTTGTTCCACCGTCATACTATCAAATAGTGCAGATCCCTGAAACAGCATGCCTATTTGTTGACGAAGTTCCTTCCTTTCTTCATCTGTCATATCGGTAAAACTGCGGTCATCATAAATGATTTCTCCGCTATCGGGTTCAAATAAACCCACCAGGCATTTTTGTAAAACCGTTTTACCACTTCCGCTGGTGCCAATGATGAGATTGCACATGCCTGTTTGCATCACATGACTCACATCACTCAACACAACCTTTTCATCAAAACTTTTCCTGATATTTTTAAATTCAATCATAAACTTCTTCTCCTGAATTTAGTGCGTTAATAATAACTGTGTTAACAGGTAATCAGCAAATAACAGCATGATACAACTTACCACCACGCTTTTAGTACTGCTTCGGCCAATTTCAAGTGCGCCGCCTTTTACGTAATATCCGTAATAGGAAGGGATGCTGCTGATGATAAAGGCGAATGTATATGATTTTATAAGTGCAAAAGTTACATTGTAGGGGATGAACTCTTTTAATAACCCTCTGTCGAATGTACTGGCTGACAATATACCAGATGCTACACCTGCAAGCCGTCCGCCCCAGATACCCAATACCATAGCGATCACCACCAGCAAGGGGATGGTAAGTAAGGCTGCTGCAATTTTTGGTAAAATAAGATACGCTTTCGTATTGATGCCCATAATTTCCAATGCATCTATTTGTTCGCTCACCCGCATATTACCCAGTTCGCTGGCAATTTTACTTCCAATAACACCTGCCAAAACGATACAAACTAAAGTAGGCGCAAACTCCAGAATTACGGTATCTCTAACAATTTGTGCAATGGTTTCAGCAGGAATGATGGGGCTGACCAACTGGTAGGCTGTCTGAACGGCACTTACGGCACCGATAAAAACAGAAATGATGGAGACAATTCCCAACGATCGGATACCGATATCGGAACACTGGTGCATAAATTCTTTCCAATACATTTTATAATTCTCCGGTTTGGTAAACATGCCCCTGAGCATCATGAGGTACCTGCCGAAATGTGTAAAAAACTCCATGTGACAAAATTATTGAAAAAAGACAGTAAATAGGATTGATTATTTATGTGCCACTTATTTACCTACTTTATAGAACCTATAAAGAAAATAATACCTTTTTAAGAGCGTAACCATTTCAATATTATTTCCTGTCCGAAATAAGCAATTCCTTCAGGTGCTGGTACATTAATTCGGGCATTGTGGTGCACTTTAAAAATGCAGGATTATTTTGGTAGTATTCAGATAACTCTCCTGCCAGTTGTTTTATTTTTTGATCTGTTGACAGCTTTTCATCTGCGGCGGCTACCCGTAAATCACGCAGCCGTTGCCGTTCTGATTTAATTCGACGGATTATTTGCGACCGTTCTTCCTGCTGGTATTGTTTGATGACCTCAGTGTTGAGATAGGTTTTTACCAGTTCAACAAAAACAAAGTTTTCTTTAAAAAACTGGGGGAGGTAGTTGTTTTTACTGCCTTCGTACGACTGCTGGTCAAAGTCTATAGAGCGTATCTTAAACTGTACATCATCAAAATCCTGGGTGATATCGAAAATGAAATTGTAGCTCCGCATATCGCCCAACAATCGCACGAAACACCGCTCATTGAATTTTACGAACTCTTTGGCAATTCTTTTTGGATTAAACTCCGGCCTTTGCAGGTAATGTGTAATGAACATATCGCCGGGTACGCCTGAAATATGTTCTTCCACCAGCGTATTGCCATCAATTAAAAAGGTCATGAAATTGGGCGATAGCAGGTGCTCCAGCTCCATTCCAAATATGCGGGAAGAGTCGGCTACCTTAATATAAAAGTAGTCGTATACTTCATTATAATTATTGACAATTTTAATCCTGAATGGCTTTGAATTACCAAAAAGACAATAGTCAATTCGCTCAATGTACAGATGCTCTTCCGCCTTGGTATGACCGCTCGACTTTAAAATCGAGTACATCCTTTTAAGCGAGGCATGTATTTCATCTGTAAGAGATGGATTAAAAAATACAGACTCCCACAATGTGTCCTTACCACTGCTATCAATAACCGGTATGCTAAAATTAAAATGTTTGAGGGTGTCGTATGAAACGGGCAGGGACATTTCCCTGCCATATCTTTTCAGGTATCTCCTGAAAGACTTACTGACTTCAAACGAAATCTTCTTCTTTGTTACCCGAACATTGTTGTCCATCATATTTTACGATTCGTGGGGTGTTCTCTTAAATTGTCTCCACCACTTACTTTTACTGATCGCCTCCTTTGTATCCGCTTCGCTTTTCATTTGTGCATCAACTACCGCAATCAGCACCATGTTGAAAATAGAGCGGATGGAACTTCCGAGTTGTAACACATGTACCGGTTTTTTCAAACCCAATAAAATTGGTCCGATAGAATCTGCCCCTCCTACTTCCTGTAATAAATTATAGGCAATGTTACCCGCTGCGAGATTTGGGAATATTAATGTGTTTACTTCTCCATCTAACAGTTCTGTAAATGGATAGTTGTCTTTCAGTATTTCTTTATTGAAAGCCAGGATGCCCTGTACCTCACCATCACAAATTAAAGAAGGGTCCTTTGCCTTCACGATTTCCCTGGCTTTTCTAACAAGATTTGCTTCCGGAGAATCGCTGCTTCCAAAGTTAGAGTAGGAGAGCATCGCAATGCGTGGCACAATATTAAATTGCTTCACCTCCCTTGCCGTAAGTAAAGTAATTTCTGCCAGTTCTTCTGCTGTCGGGTTAAAGTTGATGGTAGTATCCGCCAAAAATAATGGGCCACGCTTGGTCAACAAAATATACATCCCTGCAATTTTCTTCAATCCTTCCTCAGTACCTATGGTTTGTATGGCGGGCCTGATCGTGTCAGGATAATTCCTGGTCAAGCCACTGATCATGCAATCTGCTTCTCCACTTTCTACTAACATGCAACCAAAATAGTTACGGTCCTTCATCATTTTATTCGCTTCATGGCGGTTGATGCCTTTCCGCTGGCGCCTTGCATAAAATGAATGCGCAAATTGCTTTCTTAATTCTTCTGTATCATCTGCTTTTGGATCGATGATGGGCATATCGCTGATATCAACATTATTTTCAGCCGCTAATCGTAATATTTTTTTAGGATCTCCCAACAAAATCGGAAAGCCTACACCTTCTTCTACAGTTAGTTGAGCCACCTTTAAAATTTTTACATTTTCTGCATCTGCAAATACCACCCGCTTAGGATCTTTTCTTGCCTTGTTACCAATTACACGACTCAATTGGTTATCGATGCCGAGGCGTTTATTCAATTCCAGTTCGTAAGCATCCCAATCGGTAATCGGGTATTTGGCAACACCGCTTTCCATGGCGGCTTTTGCAACCGCCGGTGCTATCGTAGCAAGTAAACGTGGATCCAACGCTTTTGGAATGATGTAATCGGGGCCAAACGTTATTGTTTTTTCGTTGTAAGCCAGGTTCACAATATCCGGAACCGTTTCCCGGGTTAGGGAGGCCAATGCTTTTACAGCCGCCATTTTCATCGATTCATTGATGGTGGTTGCTCTTACGTCCAGCGCCCCACGAAAAATGTAGGGAAAGCCTAAAACGTTATTTACCTGGTTGGGAAAATCAGTTCTGCCAGTTGCCATTATCAGGTCTTTTCGAACGGAGGTTGCAAGGTCATACGTAATCTCCGGGTCAGGATTTGCCAGTGCAAATACAATCGGATTTTTAGCCATGCTTTTTACCATTTCGCCACTCACAATATTGGCGGAACTAAGGCCTACAAATACATCTGCGCCATCCAACGCCTTTGCCAGGTCATATTCCTTATACTTTTCATCTACACAAAAAGTTTTTTTCAGTTCATCCACACCTTCCCTGCCTTTGTATAAAATTCCTTTTCTGTCAAAAACCATAAAATTGTTATGATTAGCCCCCAGCAATTCGTATAATTTCATACAAGCCACTGCAGCAGCACCTGCGCCACTTACCACAATGCGTACGTCCTCAATTTTCTTTTTTTGCAATTCAAGGGCATTCAGCAAACCCGCAGCAGATATAATCGCTGTGCCATGCTGGTCATCATGCATGATGGGGATTTTCAATTCCTCTTTCAAGCGTTGCTCGATATAAAAACATTCCGGAGCTTTAATATCCTCCAGGTTGATGCCACCAAAGGTTGGCTCCAGTGCTTTTACAATTTGAACAAATTTTTCAGGATCAGTTTCATTGATCTCAATATCAAATACATCTATGTCGGCAAAAATTTTAAATAGTACGGCTTTCCCTTCCATAACTGGTTTGCCGGCTTCGGGCCCAATATTGCCCAATCCTAACACAGCCGTACCATTACTAATAACACCTACCAGGTTTCCCTTTGCAGTGTACTTATAAACATCTTCAGGATTAGCAGCAATTTCAAGGCAAGGCACCGCAACGCCGGGCGAATATGCTAACGAAAGGTCTCTTTGTGTTTTGGATTCTTTGGTGGGAATTACTTCAATTTTTCCGGGTCTGCCTTTGGCGTGATACTCTAAGGCTTGTTGTTTACTTAGTTCTTTTGACATAGCATGTTTTTAATATCCTCGTGAAGTTCTTTGTAACAAGCCAATATTTTTCAAGTGAATTCCGATAAACATCGGATTTTACGGATGCATTTTATTGAACCAGAAAAATTTCTTTACTCAACATCCCTTTCTGCTTTTGAAGTCAGGCAGGGTTGTGTTACTCTTCAACTGAAGTGCTACTATTAGTTTTTTTTATAACCTAAAAAAGCACCCAGCATTAACAAGGAAATGATGTTTTAAAATCAGGTAATTTTTACGTTTGAATTTTTTTTCGTTTTAAATGGCAAGTCGTTTTAAAAAGATGGTGCAAGGTACTAAATGATTTATAATGAAGGTTAAACAAAAGTCTTCGAAATCATGTAAAAAAGCCAGACAATATCGGTCAACCAGCGAGTTGATTATGTAAAAACCATCAAAAAAAAGCCTTCCGAATGTTTTGTTTATCGGAAGGCAACTTTCGATAAAACAGGTTATTCACCATTGGTGGCACCAAAGAGTGCCATCATACCCATACCAATTTCGATGGCATCTTCATCCACATCAAAAGTGGGCGTATGGCCTCCGATGGTAATTCCCTTTGCTTCATTGCGTGTACCCAATCTAAAAAAACAGGCAGGTATTTTATGAGAATAAAAAGCAAAATCTTCAGCACCCATTCTTAATTCCGTTTCGGATACGTTTTCTTTTCCGAGATAATGTTCGGCTTTCGATCTCGCTGCTGCACTCAATATTTCGTTGTTTAACACAAAAGGATATCCCACATCAATTCTGATGTCAATTTCAGCACCCATACTGTGTACCAATTCGGTGGATATTTTTATGATCAGCTCGTGTGCTTTAAAACGCCATGCTTCGTCCATTGCCCTGAAAGTGCCCATTAGTTTTACTTCCGAAGGAATTACGTTGGTGGTATTACCCCCCTGGAAAGAAGTGATGCTAAGCACTGATGGATTGAATGGGTTATTATTTCTGCTTATAATTTGTTGCAGACTTACAACCAAATTGGAGGCGATTAAAATAGTATCTGCAGTAAAATGGGGTGCAGCAGCGTGGCCACCCTTTCCTTTAATGGTGATGTAAATTTCATCGGCACTGGCCATTACCATTCCGCCACGAAAACTAACTTTGCCAACATCCAGAATTGTATGTACATGCAAACCGAAAATACTTTGCGGGGCAGGATTTTCTAAAACGCCTTCTTTAATCAACAGACTTGCGCCACCCGGATTTTTTTCCTCACCCGGTTGAAAAATTAGTTTTACAGTGCCTTCCCATTCATCTTTTAACTCGGTTAAAATTTTAGCTGCTCCGAGTAAACAACTGGTATGCACATCATGCCCACAGGCATGCATCACGCCGGGAATGGTTGATTTATAAGGAAGGTTATTTGCTTCAATAATGGGAAGCGCATCCATATCAGCTCGTAAAGCCACCACTCTTTTACCCGGATTTTTACCTTGTATTAAACCAATAACCCCGGTAGTAGCTTTTATTTCAAATGAAATATTTAATTCACTTAATTTTTGCTGAACAAATTTGGAGGTTTCAAATTCGAGGTAACTCAACTCGGGATTGGCATGAAGGTGGCGACGAATGCCAATCATTTCCTGGGCGTATTTTTTTGCCAGCGATTTTATCTTCGTTTCTATTGATTCACTCACGGGTTTAATTTATATGGGATTGTTGAATTATTGAAAGGTATTTATTGGATTGTTGAATTGATAGATTGTTGGATTGTTTGGTATCATTTTGATATGCCGAAATTTAGTATCCAGATTTGGCAAGTTGTTTTTTTAACCTTTGAATTTTTTTTGGCAGCCATTTTTGAATGATTTTAAAAGAAGCAGTTATTGCAACCTGAAAGCTACCTGCAAATGCATTTACCGTTCACCATTGACCATTCACCATTCAATGTTCGCAACAGCCCCATCTCCCTATAAAATATCCTTGTCTTTATTTTTATCTGGTTTTATCTCAATTATTTCAGGCACCAGATAAATATTCGTACTAACCAGTTTATTGTTGATGATATCTTTTTTGTATTGATCGGCTTCTTCCTTCTCTAAAAAATTACCAAACTTCAGTTTAATATAGGGCGGCTGAAAACTCATGTAAACCTTCTGTTCCGGAAAGCGTTGCAGGAGCCTCGCTCTTAAATTCATTGCCTTTGCACGATCGTTGGTACTCAACACCATCAGGCGGTATCCTTTTGCAGATTTTGGCCCAAGAGCCAGCGCTTCATTAAATTCTGCTTCCTTTTTAGCCAGGATATCCAGGCGGCTATCTTTAAAAACAATTACTTTTCCGGTAGGTGCAGTAGTGTCTTTTGGAACAACCATTTGCGCCCGTATTACACCTGCTTTTAAAAAAAGTATCGCAATAAAAATTATTTTTTTCATGGTCTGTATGTTGGCAAAAACTGTTCCATTTAATTTTCGGAAACCGCTTCGTTTACAATAGCAACACTGCTGCTGCAACCTAATCTGTTAGCCCCGGCGTCAATTAATTGTTTGGCAAAAGTATAGGTTTTTATACCACCACTTGCTTTGATACGGATGCTGTCTGCCAAATGTTTGCGCATTAGCTGTACTGCCTCAATCGTAGCGCCTTTCTCCGCGTAGCCGGTTGATGTTTTCATGAAGTCAACACCGGCAGCACCATACAGGTCGCAGCATTTTATAATCTCCTCAACCGTCAATATTCCTGACTCAATGATAATTTTAATCAGCTTGCCTTTACTTTTTACAATGGGCAAAATACTATTGATTTCATTGGCTAAAAATTGCCAGTCATTATTTTTGATGGCACTTATATTAATTACTACATCCAGTTCATCTGCACCATCAACGATTGCCAATACTACTTCTGCAACCTTTGCTTCAATGGCTGAATACCCAAAAGGGAATCCAATTACTGTAGCCACTTTTACAGCTGAAGCTCCTACCAGCTCTTTTGCTTTTTTTACAAACAGCGGCGGTACACATACTGCCGCAAATTGGTATTGCATGGCTTCGCTGCAAAGTTTTTCAACATCTGCAACGGTGGTGGTAGGTTTTAAAACGGTATGATCAATATATCCGGCAATATTCATGTGTATTTTTTAGAACGACAAAATTACAGCTTAGCAATGGTAAAAATATAGGGTAACGTTTTAAATAAATATTGCATTTTCTGAAAGAGTTTGTATTAAGAATAAATGAATATAGCGTCAAATAGGCAGAGCAGATTAAAATTGGGGTTAATGTAATTTCGCTTGGAAAAGAATCGATTGTCATCCCAATTTAATTTAAATTATGGCCGGTAATTGGTGTAGTGAATGATTGATTATATTTATCGTTTCCAAATTTATAACCAAAATAATTGTTTGATGAGAAAACCATCTATTCTGCTGGTGAGTTTTGTATTGCTTGTAACATCGTTACAACTACAAGCACAATCCACCTTTCCTGTTAATGATGTAGCAATGCCGAGAGAAGGCTGCTACGCATTTATTAATGCCACCATTGTAAAAGATGCACAAACCCCTTTACAAAATGCTACCCTGGTCATTCGCCAGGGAAAAATTATAAGTGTCGGCACTGCTCTTTCCATTCCAAAAGATGCGGTGGTAGTAGATTGTAAAGGGAAATATATTTATCCTTCCTTTATAGACATTTATTCAGACTACGGAACACAGGCAACCAAGAGTGAACCGGGTGGTTTTGGCCGCTCCTCTCAAATGTTATCCAATACAAAAGGAGCATATGGCTGGAACCAGGCCATTAAATCTGAAACCGATATTTCAAAATCATTTGTTGTAAACGAAGCCAAAGCAAAGGAACTGCGTGGTATTGGAATGGGTACAGTGCTTACGCACCAGATGGATGGCATTTCAAGAGGAACCGGAGCTGTTGTAACCCTTGCCAATGAAAAGGAGAATAAGGTGATACTAAAAGAGAAAGCTTCCGCGAATTATTCTTTCGATAAAGGCAGCAGCACACAAGACTATCCAACCTCGCTAATGGGCGCTATCACATTGTTACGCCAGAATTACCTGGATGCCCAATGGTATAAAACCAAGCCGGCTGATGAAGGATTGAATCTTTCATTACAAGCTTTCCTGGATAACCAGTCGCTGCCACAAATATTTGAAAGCAGCGATAAATGGAGTGATTTAAGAGCTGATAAGATTGGAGATGAATTTGGCGTACAATTTATCATTAAAGGCAGCGGTAATGAATACCAAAGGATCGCTGAAATAAAGGCAACCAATGCTACCTACATTCTTCCCATAAGTTTTCCGCAGGCGATGGATGTAGAAGATCCAACGGACGCAAGATTTATTTCGCTCGCCGATTTAAAACATTGGGAAATGGCGGCTATAAACCTATCTGCATTTGAGAAAGCTAATATTCCCTTTGCCATCACAGCCAATGGCTTAAAAGAAAGCAGTGCTTTTTTAGCCAATTTGCGCAAGGCCATACAGGCTGGTTTGAGCGAACAAAAAGCGTTGGATGCATTGACAAAAATGCCGGCTACCCTATTGAATATGTACGATAAGGTAGGCAGTCTGGAAGCAGGAAAGCTTGCGAATTTTTTAATCTGTTCGGGACCTGTTTTCGCCGATAAAACAGTCATCTATCAAAACTGGGTACAGGGAAATAAATATGTAGTGAAGGAGGATGGCTGGAAAGATAGTCGTGGTACTTACAACCTGGTGATCAATAATGAAACCTATCAATTGGAAGTAAAAGGAGATGCCGCCAAACCGATTGCTTCATTGATTGGGAAGGATACCATAAAAGCAGATCTGGTGATGAATGACCGGTTGGTAAAATTAAATTATAGTTTGAAAAAAGATACCAATGCAGTGGTAAGATTGAGTGGGGTAATGACGGGAGATCAATGGAGTGGAACAGGGCAGTTGGCCGATGGCAAGTGGGTAAGCTGGACAGTTACAAAGTTTGGCGAAATGAAGATGGCAGCTGATACTATGAAAAAGAAGAGAAGCGAAGCCGTTGCTAAGATTGAAGGTGGGGTTACTTATCCTTTTAATGGATATGGTTACAAAGAATTACCAAAGCAGGAAAATTTTTTAATAAAAAATGTCACGGTATGGACCAGTGAAAAAGAAGGCAAATTGCTAAACACGGATGTGTTGGTAAAGAATGGTAAAATATCAGCAATTGGTAAAAATTTATCGGATGCATCGGCTAAAATAATTGATGGTACCGGCAAACATTTGTCTGCTGGTATTATAGACGAACACTCACATATCGCCGGCTCGGGCGGTATCAATGAATGTTCTCAAAGCGTAACTGCGGAAACAAGAATTGCAGACATCATTGACCCGGAAGATGTGGACATCTATCGCCAGTTAAGCGGCGGTGTTACCAGTAGTCATATTCTGCATGGCAGTTGCAATACCATTGGCGGACAAACGCAGCTATTAAAACTTCGCTGGGGAGCCAATGCAGAAGCGATGAAATTTGCCAACTGGGATCCATTTATAAAATTTGCGTTGGGCGAAAATGTAAAGCGCTCTTCCTCACAAAACAACAACCGTTTTCCCGATACACGAATGGGCGTGGAAGAAGTATTGACTGATGCATTTACAAGGGCAGTTGAATACCAGAAACTGGGTAACGGCAAAAGAAAAGATATTGAGCTGGAAATCTTATCAGAAATTTTAAATAAGAAACGTTTCATTACTTGTCACTCCTATGTTCAAAGCGAGATCAATACACTGATTAAAGTGGCAGATAAATTTAAGTTCACGGTAAATACTTTCACCCATATTTTAGAAGGTTATAAAGTAGCCGATAAAATGAAAGCACACGGTGCGAGTGCTTCTACATTCAGTGATTGGTGGGGATATAAAGTGGAAGTAATTGATGCCATTCCTCAAAATCCATACATTATGCAACAGGTAGGCGTAAACGTTGCAATAAATAGCGACGATGCTGAAATGGCCCGTCGCTTAAACCAGGAAGCTGCCAAGAGTGTAAAGTATGCCAATATGGATGAGCAGGAAGCATTGAAGATGGTAACAATCAATCCCGCCACCATGCTACATGTAGCAGATAGAACCGGAAGTATAAAAGTAGGAAAGGATGCAGACCTGGTTTTTTGGAGCGATCATCCGTTGAGCATTTATGCCAAAGCAGAAAAAACAATCGTGGATGGCATTGTATATTTTGACCGGGAGAAAGACAAACTATTACGGGAAGACATTACAAAAGAAAGAACCCGCCTGATACAAAAAATGATTGGCGCTAAAAAGGGTGGCAATAAAACCCGCCCTGCTATTCCTTCTTTCAGGGAAAGAAAATATTGCGAAGATGATCATCATGATGGCACTAGTTTGTGGGATAGAAGTGAAGAAAGACTGGTATCAATTGG
>JBBQQP010000050.1:0-14572 GCA_038215675.1 Chitinophagales bacterium
TAACTTCCGATAGTGATACCGCAATTTATATTGAATTCACAAAGCGCCCCGATAAAAACATAATCTCTAATTATTATTGAAGGCCCTTGATTCCATATTCCATCATATTTAAAACAAATGTCTTTTTCAAAGGTGCAATAATTACCTATTAATACCTGATGAGGCCATGTTACTGATATTTTAGGCATAACGGTTCCTTTTCCAATACTCATTCCAAAAAAAGACAGAAATAATTTCCTCATTGTGCCAAAAAATACAAATGAGTATCGAAACCGAAAGACAAAAATACTATGATGAAAGAGCCTTTTCATTATCTTGAATAAATTCTACCAAGAAATGCTGAAATTTTTACTGCCATTTTCATCCCCTTTACTTTTGCCAACGAAAAAACTTTGATAGGAGAATTTATTACATTCCAAAATTCTTTATCGACCCTTCGGGGTCTATCCCCTTTTAGCAATTCAATAAAAGGATTAATAAGCCATGGCTTAGAATATCCTAAAGCATGAGGCATCAAAGCCAGTCCATTATCAAAACTCATAGCTGCCTTGCCAGTATAACTGACATTTCCGTTATAAACCTCGATAGTCGCATTCAATGCATCCTGATCGGTATAGCCGAATGGCGCATAATCTCCCGATAGCTGACTAGGTAATTGATCAGAACTTTCAAAAGCTGATCGATTTAATCCACCTATCTCAAAACCCATTAACTCTTGCAAATTCTTCCAAGTCTTTAAAAAATAAAAATCGCTCTTATGAATGCCAGTAAAACCTCCGTTGACGTATATCGGATTTCGAAAGTTTAAGTCTATATTATACTTTTTAAAATAGCGTCTCCATGCAACTCTTCGTGGATGAAACTCTTGTAAAGGCGAATTAACATCTTCGCATACCGCTACCCCACAACTAATCCATTCCTCAAGAAAGGCAAATGGCCCTGTTAAAACTATATCAGGGTCAAAATAAAAAATACCCTCCGCATTTTTTGCAGGCCCTGCCAATATTTCTAGCATGAAATCGGGCTTATAATTAGTGAGGTGATAATTGGTATACAGTGGCAAAAAATTTAATTCTAAACCGTCAACAACCTTTAATGTTTTAGCGTTTTCCCATTCTAAATCTAAATTCACTATTGCTTTATCTGCCCAATATGGAAGTGCCCCTCTAAATCCTATATAAAGACTACCTCTAAATCCATTTTTATATAAAGAATTGGATAACGCTGCTACACCAAAATGGTAATGACCTTCAAATAATGTACAAATAGCAATTGACATAATTAATAGTAAAATTTAGAAGGATAAGCTACTTTTTCAATGGTTCTTAAGTACTCCATTAAAAACGTGTGACAAATTTTTTACAAAAACTCCGTAATTCAAACGCTGCTCAAATTCGATTCTGGATGAATTCAACATTTCAGCATATTTTTTTTTGTCCATCCATAGCCCTGCCCATCGTTTTGCGAAATCTTCAGCAGATTCATTTTCACCCACCAATAATCCATTGATATTGTCTTTTATAATTTCTCCTACTCCCCCGGTATCCCGACCTAAAGCCGGTAACCCAAACGCATTGGCCTCACAATAAACACAGCCATAACATTCGGCCACTGATGGTAGTAAAAGCGCACTAGCCTCACAAAAGAGCTTGTTAAGTTCCTCCACATCTGACGGCTTCCTTTTGTCTAAAAACCCTACTTTATTAGCACAATGAAGTTGGTGCGCTGGTAATTCAGGTTCGACACCAACAATAGTTAAATGAGCCTTAATTTGCAATTTATTTAATTCCTCCACAACACGCAATGCAAAAGGACCGCCCTTTCTTTCCCAATCTACACCAACAAATAATAAATTACATTCACTGCTTTTAAGACGCTTTTCTTGCCAAACACCAACTTCTTCATTTGATGGGATATGATTGATATTAGCACCAAGGGGTATAGTGAATACTTTATCTGGTGATGCATTATAATACTTAATGGCGCTGCTTGATGCCCATTCTGAAGAAAATATAGCTGCGTCTGCACGTGCTAAAGCCTTTCTATACATTTCATTGCCAGCACGTACACTTCTGGCTGTAAGACTTGTAAAACTGGAGTAGTAATTTACTACTCCCGCAAAAGTAGCATCGTGAACGGTACAGGCTGGTTGTTTAAAAGTAGTATACGCAAGTATATCAGCGTAAATTGTTAACACAATATCAGGATTATTTTGCCCGACCTGCCGATCCATTTGCTGTCCGATAACTTCCAGAAATTTTTTGTCAACTGAAGATAAAAACCATTTTTTTGAAACCCTCCAATGCCATCTTCGCAGCCAGTTGTAATACCAGGGTTCAACAGGTACTTTAAGGGATATTGATATTACCTCGAAATTCTGTTTTTCTAATTCCGCAATGATATGTGCTGGAATGCCAGACCATGTGCTTACCGACCGGGGATCACCATAACTAGCTACTGCTACTTTCAGTTTTTTTGGTTTGTTATTGCTTATTTCGTCCATCCTAAAATGCTTTAAATTTTATCTATGAAAAAAATTTACGTTTTCATGAAAATCCAGTCGTTAAGGAGTTTTTTATAGGATAGAGAAGTTTTTTGGAAGATAAGGACTTACTAATTTAAAAGGTAATTCTATATTGAGGCCAATATAATTTTTTTAATCAAGGATCACAATTTAAAATGAAAAATTTATGTCGCAGTCCACATAAGCATTTTAGAAAAATTTTTATTTTAAAAAATACGTTTAATAATTAAATTTATTCAGTATGCCGATGGCTTTTAACACCCTTACAACCCTCGAATATTTATAATAGAATTCCAACTTATTAACCACTTCCATTTCATTTTCATACAAGATAAAATTTGGAAACTCTTTTTGCATAACAGGAGGCTTCTCAATATCCCTTAAATGAAATTGCTCAGGGTCAGAGCTCAGTCCATCTTTATCAAAGTTTACCACAAACAAAGATTTATGCAAATATTTACATTGATATTTAAAAACAGCTAACATAAAAAATTTCCAATCTGCATTCATTTTCATTTCTTCATCATACAGGCCGTGGTCTATGAGGATACTCCGCCTGATCAGCGAAGCCTGGTGAGGTAATGAATTAAGGTAGCCAAGGTAATAGAAAGTAAGTATGTCAGGAAAGGTTTCGTGGCTAATTTTTCCATCCGGGAAATGACCATACTGATCACCGTATACAATGTCATATTGATCTATATCTTTTGCGAAAACACCCAGCACTTCGCTATCAGTAAACCAATCTCCGCTGTTAAGAAACAATAAATAATCACCCTTTGCAACAAGAATTCCCTTGTTCATTGCATTGTAGATGCCTCTGTCCCTTTCACTTATCCAGTAATTAACAGTACTGCTATATTGTTTGATGATATCGGTGCTGCCATCGGTAGAGCCTCCGTCAATAATTATATACTCGAAGTCATTGCAGGTTTGCTCTTTTACACTTTCAATTGTTTTTTGCAGGCCTGCTTTGTTATTAAAATTTATCGTGATTACTGATACTTTCATTAACTGTATATTAAAATCGCTTTATAGACGAAACCTTTCTATGCCTTCCATTCACAATTGATAAATACACACCCGTAATTCGTTCCCGCATAAGGGGAAAAGTCAGAACCTGTTTCTTCGATTACAAACCCTACCGATGATTCTAAATAAGTTATATATTCTACATTTGGAATATGCAGTGCAATTATCGGAATGTAGTGATTGGGTACTAAAATACCCCCGGGAATCCGTGCTGTAATTACATAACTCCCCGGACCTTTAAAAACAGAGCCGATCCCAAACTCGCTGGAAAATATAACCCGCTCTGTTTGATCTTTCATTCGAAAAATCAGGAAACAGTCTTTATAATTTTGTTCTATGCAAACTGTAAACTCTATCAATATATTGTCGTCGTACTTAAAATTAAAACTCGGCTTTTTTTGAATCTCATCCAGTACCCTGATGCTTACAATATCCGTCGGTTTGGGAAATTCCTTAAAATAACATGCTTCGCTTGACTTATTTCCAGCGTTTAAATAGAAATCTATACCAGCATTTGCTGAACCTCTAAATACAGACTGTCCATTACTGATCACCAAAGAGGTAGTACATAGCTGCTGGACAGCTCCCATATTATGACTAACAAACAATACCGTTCTTCCATTGTTACCGCTGATATCTTTCATTTTCCCCAGGCATTTTGTTTGAAACTCTGCATCACCTACTGCCAGCACTTCATCAACAATTAAAATTTCAGACTCAAGGTGAGCTGCTACTGCAAATGCCAGGCGAACATGCATTCCACTGCTGTACCGTTTTACCGGTGTATCTATATACCGTTCAACACCTGAAAATTCAACGATTGCATCAAACTGCTGTTTAATTTCCTTGCGTGTCATGCCCAATATTGAGCCATTTAAAAAAACATTTTCCCGCCCCGTCATTTCGGGGTGAAATCCTGTACCAACTTCAAGCAAACTTGCAATGCGACCTTTTACTTTAATATTACCATTGGTGGGGGTTGTTGTTTTCGACAGCAATTTTAGCAATGTCGACTTTCCGGCACCGTTGCGGCCAATAATACCCAGCACTTCCCCTTGCATTACCTCAAAATTGATATCCTGCAAAGCCCAAACGTAATCGCTTTCAGATGATTTCGTTCTGTCATTTACTTCCCCGATTTTAAGGTATGGATCTTCTTTACCTCTTACATTGTACCACCATTTTTTTAGGTCGTGGCTCAATGTGCCAGTACCTACTTCGCCTAACCTATACTGCTTGGATAAGCCTTCAACTTTTAAGACAGTTTCGCTCATAATTTACAGTTGAAATTTATTGAATCTTATTTTTCCAATTAGTTGGAAATCCACAAGGAGTGTTTGAATACTAAATTTCTTGTGATTAACTAGTTCCCAGATACTATGGCTAATTATTATTTTGGATCAGGCTTTAGAAGGAAATTAGAAATAAAGCATTTTACCAAAGTTAGTCAGCAAAAAAGGCTGAACTGATTTTTACCTTTTGATGTTTGTTACGGTAGGCCAGCCTTTCGTGTCTAATACTTACCCTTAAACCTCCAGCAGCTATAAAAATTTCTACCGCAAGTCCCTCACCTATGCCGCGGAGGATGAATAAACATAGCTACACAGTGTCCATAAAAGATTTTTCAACCTTGTTAAATATAATGGTTCCGATAGACAACAACACAAGTGTAAAAACAGAACTATAAATCAGTGCCCCCCAACTAAATTCACCTGAGCCTGTAAAAGCATATCTAAAAGTTTCAATAATTGCCGAGAGTGGATTGGCCTTTATAATCCAGGCGTATTTTACCGGCAATGAACTCATAGGATATATTACTGGCGTAGCGTACATAAATAACTGGATACCAAAACCGAGTAAGAAAATAAGATCACGATACTTTGTAGTCATTGCACTGATGATCATCCCCGAACCCAGGGCTAGCAAAGCAATGATGAAGATTAAGTAAGGTGTTAACAGTATGTACCAGTTGGGATGCACAGAAGTTCCTTTTACAAGAAACCATAACCAGCAAGCCAGAAAAAGAGAAAATTGTATGCCAAGCTTTATCAAATTGGAAACTACGATGGATAGCGGCATAACCAGTCTGGGAAAATATACTTTACCGAAAATATTGGCATTATCCTTAAAGACAGTGGCTGTTTTATTCAAGCATTCAGAAAAATAATTCCATAAAGTAATGCCTGACAGGTAAAACAAAATCATTGGTAACCCATCTGTAGATAACTTAGCTATATTTCCAAAAATGATAACGAATGTGAGGGTAGTAAGTAATGGCTGAATAAAAAACCATATTGGTCCTAAAATAGTTTGCTTGTAAGTTGCCACGAAATCCCGTTTTACAAACATGAGCAATAAATCCCTGTAGCGCCAAACATCTTTTAACCTTAAATCTAAAATCTTAGTTTGATTCGAGATAATATCTGTCCAATTACCAGGGGATGTAGTATCCAGAAGTTTATTATCCATAAAAAAGTATTTTGTTAAAACAAAAATTGATAAAGTACAAAAATAAAATTGATAGCAATAAAGCTATGCCTTGATTTCAACAAAAATGTAACCACTTATTTACAACTTAAATAAAAAGGCTTTTATTTCATAACCACATATACTGGTTGATACTAAAATTCGAAATAAAAACTCAACCCTTGCATATGAAAAATGTTTGAACAAACAACTTTTAAAGCATTACCTGTTTTTATCACCAGAAAATTTTACAACCCTTTTATTTCCTGTTAGCTATAAAGATCGATATTGACATCCCATATGAAAGTGTGAAACAACGGTATGCCTAAAACTGCTTTCTTCATTGTCATTTCTTTTACTTATCCAGCAGTTACGTAAAAAGAATTGATAGGTGCTTGATTTTTTATTTGGGGGAGATAAAAAATTATACAGGTATAAGTTCTACGCTGTAATTTAATCTTGTGTGTGTAGTAAATTAAATAAATAATGCTACGATAATTAGCTTTTTGCGAATTGGACTTCTAAAGAATTAAAGCTTTAAAATTTTTATTGTGCAATAAGAATAATAAATGATTATCTCTACAATTAACACAAATAAATTAAATTTTAAGATGCCACTTAAAGTAGATATGTCTAAAAAAAATATCCCGGAAATTATTGCCGTAACAGTTATGGGAATTGATATTAGCGGATGTATTGCCCAGCCCCTGCCGGCTGCAAGGCCAAATGATGAACCAGCTAATAAACCCATACAACTACCAGCGACACTTAATAACAGTTCGGTTTTCAGGTTTGAATAGTCTTTACCGAGTATCCATAATATTTCTGCGGGAAACAGGTAAACCAAGCTTACTATCAGACACCCAATCAATACCAAAAGAAATTGAACAGAATAAAATGTCCTGAGTAATTTTATTTTATTATCAGGGAGCCTTGCAAATCTTGGTATTATAAGCGTGCTTATTAAAGAAGAAAACACGCTTAGCATCATTGCTAAACGTCCCAATGCGCCTACCTGAGCTACTGCTGTAGTATTTCCAAAAACTGAAATGAGCCAGATAGTTATTTGGCCTGACAAACAATAATAAATTGAACCGGGAAGAATGCGCTTAACAAAAAGAAGGATTTCCTTTCTTACAGCAGCATCACCTGGCTGTTGCCAATCGGCATAAATAGTTGATAATTTTTTTAAACTTTTGTTTGCCCACACTTGCGGTATTCCTGCTGCAAGTATAGCTATAAAGGCCCATGGAAACGCAAAAAGAGTTATTGATGTAAGAATAAGGCGAAATGCATTGGATGCTACACTAATATGCTGAAGCGAGCTAATATTCTGGTGTAACTGAGGTGCTAACTGAAGTAAAGTACCTGAAAGAGCGGTGAAAAAAGTTGGGATAAGTGAAATGACTATGATTATAGACATTAGCCAACTGGCATCATGATGCCTGAGCAGGTATAATAAAACGGGCACTGCAACCAATAAGCTACCAACTGCAAATTTTCTTCTAAGATCCAACCCCGTAACCAACACAACCCCCAATTTTTCTTTATTTCGCCAAACTTTGCCTCCTTGCGACATTACGCCCGAAGTTATACCGCCATCTGCTAAAACCACCATAGTGCCAACCATAGTGTTTGCGAGCGTAAACAAACCATATTCTTGTGTAGGAAGTAAATGGATAATAAGAATACCACTTATTAGCCCAAGCAACTGTACTATTATTTGCCCTCCACCTGTTATCGATATTAATTTAATCCACCCGAAGATTCTTTCATTATATGCATTTAAATAAAGCTGTTGAACAAAATATTTCATAGGTATAAGTATAAGGCACAGAAGAATTGTACGAACTATAATAATTTAAAACAAGCCGACATGAAGCTTTACGAATGTTATAAAGAATGCTGACATCTAACGATAGGGCTATTCTACCTGTGTATATTCGAGCTGACATTTGCTTTAGCATTACCGGGTCTATTAATAAAAACTTCGTAGAAGTACTTGTAAATAGATAGATCATCTATTTTAAATTGTTATTTGCAACATGGCTTCGCCAACCTCAGTCCCATTGGTAGATAGATTTTACTGAGTTAAAAACAGGCATTATCCAGTTTTCGTATTTTTTAAAACCGACATCCCACAGAATTCCAATCTGCTTAATAAATATTTTTGCCTGACGATAGACAAATATCTAACTAGACTTTAATTCCGGTAATGGCTGCGCCTATCGTTCGTTTAAGGCCTGATAATTTTAAGACCACATTTTAAACCATTAGCACAAGTGAAATTACAAGGGGTATTCAAATCAAATTTGTCGTTGCGCCATCAGCCTCAACTTTTTTTCCACCATTTTTTCTTCGCTTCCTGACCATACACATAATTGTAATTTTCTCCATATCCATAACCCGATCCATATTTGCCGCCTGTTTTTACATCATTTATAATCAGCCCCATTTCGTTGAGCCGTCCATTAGTGTATATGTCATTTAAAAAATCAAGCTGCTTCTTTAAAGTTTTTCGTTGACGGATTACGTAGATTGATTGGTCTGTATACTTGTTAAGTATAAATGCATCGGTTACTAATCCTACCGGTGCCGTATCAACGATTACATAATCGTAGCGCCGCCTCAAAACTTCAAATAACGGTCCCATATTTTCATTTAGCAATAAATCTGCTGGATTCATTGGGATCGGACCTGCCGGATAAATATGTAGCGTGGGGATTTCTTCAGATAACTGGTAAATTTCTGAAAGATCGATCGTGTTACCGCTGAGATAATCAGTAAGACCTTTAATATTAGTAATCCCAAGATTTTTTGTAATACCAGGCTTTCGTAAATCAAATTCGAGAAGGGCTACCTTTTTGCCTGGAACTGCTAAAACAGCAGCAAGGTTTAAGCTAACCATTGATTTTCCTTCGCCTATATTCGAAGACGTAATTAAAATAACCTGGCTTTGACTCGTTTTTTCTGATAATGCTAAATTTGTTCGGATTAATCGAAATTGTTCACCATACAAATCCCGATTCATTACCAAAATTCCTTTTGTTTTGCGCTTGGGTATGTTTACCAATTCGCCTAAAACTGGTATCGACAATTTATTTGTGATATCGCTCCTGGTATTTACTTTATCATTTAACTGATCCAACAATACAATCAATCCTACCGGCATAAGTAAACCCAGCAAAGCAGCCACGATCATGATATTGCGGGAATTGGGTTCCACCGGACCGTAACCGCTGGCTCTATCGATTTGCTTGTATACACTAACATTTGCAGAACCTGCAGAGATGGAGGCTTCTTCTCTTTTTTGCAAGAGATATAGGTACAATCCCTCTGTTATACTCTGCTTGCGTTTTATTTCCTGCATCACCCTTTCCTTACGAGGCAACGAAGACAAGAACTGTTTATACTGATTGTTTTTCTGTTGAAGACTACTTTGCTGGAGATTTAGATTTTTATTGATGTTTTGGAGGTTTTCTAAAACACTGCCCTTAACATCATTGATTTGATTATCCAAATCTTTTAATACAATACTATTGTTTGAGAGACGAGGCTTCTCCATCTGTTTTTTCAATTCCAGTTCATTGTACTTGGAAATAAGTGTTCCCAATGTTGGATCATTGATTCCTAAACTTGAAGGAACCAATTTACCCGGATTACCAGGATTATTGAAGTAACTCTGTATCTGCTGAACAACACCCTTTTGTATGTTCAAGTCCAGAATGTCTTTAGAAACATCATTGGAATTGGAAAAAGCCTGCCCTGATTGGCTTTCTACATTGATAATTTGGTTTTGACCCTGGTAATTTTCAAGAGATCCTTCAACGCCACTTAATTCCTTGGATATAATATCAAGCCTATCATCTATAAAGCGAATTGTATTTCTTGATGCAATGGTTTTCTCCTCTAAATCGGTCCTGTCATATTCTTTTACAAGCGCATCCAAAATATTCTTACCTCGCTCTAAATTTTCAATTAAAATATCAACTTTGATGATTGAAGTTTTTTTATCCAGCCAATCAACCGTAACCTTGCCAGCTATTTCCCGGGCCGTTTGCTTCACCGGACTCCAAATTGCCATATAATTACCATCGCTGGATTCAGCTTTCCCCCTGGGTGCAAGTACAAATTGAAATCCTTCCATGGTATACGGTGTGTTCCAATTTAAGCTGCTCAGTTTTTTATTTGATTTTGTGCCAGACTCTATTTTAACGCCGGTACCATTGATACTTTTAACGACAACTGCAAATCCTTTTGTGCTATCAGTAATTTTTTGAACTATCAACCTAAAGGGAGCTTCAAGATATATATCTGTTGATTTTACCCGACCTAAAATAAAATAAGATATATTAAATTGATTATCCAAAACGATACGCTCCATAAGTCCGCTCGAACGCATTAGTTCGAGTTCATTTTCCATATTACTGCTTTTTGTAGCCTCTAAAGCATTGCTGATAAGGTCATCCCGCGAAGTACTTTTTTTTTCACCCTTTACTAAAATACGGGCAGAAGCAATATATTTTGGTGTCGCTTTGCGTAAATACAAAATAGCTCCGCCAATAAATAAACCAAATGAAAGTGTAAAAACAGGCCAATAAGCAATGTACTTTTTTAGTATTTCCTTTACTGACAGTCCATCTGCTTTTCCGGTCGTTTCACCGAATAATTCATTTTCCATTTCTTATTCTTGTGTAATAGTTATTATCGTAAAATGCTAATTGTCAAAGCGATGCTAGTAAGCAAGCCTAAAATTGTGCCAAACAGTTGCAAACTGCTTAAGGCAGCGGTCTTTGCTTGTCCCCGCAATTCCGCAAATTTTTGATCACTGGCGCCAACATAAATAATATCGTTAGACTGCAATAAATACGCTGGAGATTGAAATAAGCTTCCGCTCCTAAGGTCTATTTTATAAATTTTTCTTGTATTTCCGTCTTCCCTTATCACGGATATATCTTCCCTTTTCCCATTATCGGTAAGGTCTCCGGCCGAACTGATCGCATCAATGATCGTTACTCTATCGGCTTCAAATTTTTGCGTCCCCGGTGATTTAACTTCTCCAAGGACATTTACTTTGAATTGTAAAAAATGAATAACCACAGAAGGATCCTTCACGTAAGGTGAAAGTTTTTCTACAATACTTTTTTGAAGTTGTATCTGGGTTAAACCTGCAGCTTTGATCGAACCTATTACAGGCATTTCAACATTACCAGACATGTTAACCAAATAACCACTGCTTGCAACTCCAGCAGACATTGGGGTATTAAATGGAACCGTCTGCTCTTGATTTAAACTGGTGCTTAATACCTGAATACTCAATAAATCATTATTTTGTATTATGGGCTCTTTCGATTGTATGTATTTTATACTGTCAAGGCCATTTTGAAAGTAGATAAAACTTTCTTTGGTAACCCTTTTAGTAGAATTACAGGAGACTAAAATAATGCAGGCAGCAGCAAGTAAAAACCTGAAGGCGTAGCTTAATTTTATACTGGTAAGCATATATTCGTAAGAGTTTGTTCTAAAGATTAAAAGTATATAAAGTCACGAAACTAATTGTTTAATCAAATGTATTGTAATTTATTCTCCAAACATACAATATGGGTCCGTTGACCATAAACGCAAAGTTAACATCGAGATTGTGTAATTAAAGGTTTAATCGATTTTTTTATAAGCAAGCAATAATATTTCTTAAAATAATCAGGAAATCGAATTTCAAGAAATCATTAACTGCGCCTGTTTTCTTGGATTATATAAAAAAAGCTATTCCCTTCGAATCGAACCAAGGTATAGCCATCAAAAAAATGAATCTATGTAACGACTGAATTTCTCTTTTACCAATTTAATAATAAATGCTAACCCACAAACTGATATTTATCGAACTGTGAATTTGACTGCTTTATTGTTGAGATAATTTCTATTGTTGATTTTTCTATTTCTGCAAGTAGCACATATCCGATCGATGGAAGAGCAATTTTAACAGTATTATTTTTAACTGTTACCATAGGACTCTTTCCTGACCCTTCGCCATCAAAACTATCATCCATCGTATCATGACCCAAATGATTTTTCACCAGTTTCACATTGGAATATTCATTCATGAATCTTTTCATCACTTCAATTTCTTCATCTTTGACCACTGCTGGCTTACCCAACCAATAAACAACATTGATTACATTTTCCGTCAATCGTACATTCGATAACTCTTTTTCCGAAATTGCAATAAAAACATACGAATTAAATAAAGGCTCCATGGTGTCACGCTTCCTAATCTTCTCGATACGTTGCATTGGACAATAGTTTTCAAAATTACGTCTCGACAACAAATTCGATACTTTTCTCTCATAACCAGCCTTAGTGTATAAGATATACCAGTTTTTTGTTGAATTACTCATACTCGTTAGTTTTTAAAAGTAGTGATATGTCCACTCGTTTGCTAATTTTATTAATTTCTAATTCATTTTGGGCAACCAATTTTACACTTACAGATAAACCTCAACTTTAATATTGAACCTAATTTACCTACTGTGTTGTACAAATACCTGTTACTCCTGAGATTATAAATTTAAATGGGAACCAATATATTTCATTTCCAAATTCAGAAAACAATCAACGCTACATATAAGGTTCTTACAACTTAATTTAATAAAATATGGGATAGAAAAAACCATAATTTATTAAACTCTAATTCAATAAAATATTACAGATAGCAAAGAGAAATGAAGGTCAATAGTTAATAAGAGGTATTTCGCAAAAGGATGGTGGACGAATGGTTTCTTGCCTAAGATAGTGGTACCAAGGAGGTAAAAGTGAAAAAATCTTGGGGATCTTTTAAACTATTAGTACCGTTGTAAGAACAAATATAGAATTGTTATTGTAAAAAACAAAATAATAAACATCCATATAATGTTTCAAACTTTTAGGAAGAGCACTTTATATAAATTTTTTAATGCGAAAACTTTCGGTACTCGGGAGTAAAAATGCAATTTTTGCCAAAAAAATTATCCGAAATAAAGTTTCAAAGATTTAATGTTAATATGAACAGATCAAATAGGCCGGGATGCGACAAAAGTTAAAGACATATTTTACCAACTGTAAAATTTTAGAAATTGAATAACTTAGTTTGTTTCGGTGGGTTCATGCAAATGTGAGCATTTGTTGACTTGAAAAATAAATCCACATGTACTTACTTTAAAAAATTTTAATTTATAAAATGAGTTAGATTGCACAAACTAATCTTGCATTTCTATCAAAATGCTTGTAAAAGCTTTTTGATAGACTAATTTAATTTAGAAGAAACTTGTTTCTGAAAATATTCACAAATCTTGGCTCCTCCACATTCATTTCCATATCCCTGTACACTATTTACCAGCCCGTTTAGTTAACTCATTTTTGTAAGGCTTAATTGACGTTACATATACATATAAACTAACCTGGGAGAATACCAGCAACACTTTTATTGCTCTTTAATGTATTTTGTTCCTTCTAACTACAAGACTTATGATTAGCCAGATAATTTATTTTTTAAAAATTAAAAAATGCCCATTAAGCACAAGTTGAATTCCCAATCCCTGATAAAATGTGTCTCTTTGAATTTTGGGTTTACAGAGTGAAAAATAAATAAATGATTTGCCATAAAAAAAGCCCTTCATAAAATGAAGGGCTTTTGACAGATGTCGGGATGGCAGGATTCGAACCTGCGACCTCCTGGTCCCAAACCAGGCGCGATACCGGGCTACGCTACATCCCGAACTAGAACGATATTGACCATTTGATGTTTACCTTTTTAAAAGCAGCACCATAAATTGGGAATGGTTAATAAATGTAATAAGATCTTTTTGCGGGAGAGAGTGGAATTCGATCCGCCGACTGGCGGAACAGTGTGACCTACTCTTTCCTTCTCAAACAATTCTTGCGGAGAGAGTGGGATTCGAACCCACGGTACAGTGTTACCCGTACGACGATTTAGCAAACCGTTCCTTTCGGCCACTCAGGCATCTCTCCTACCTGCCCTACTTTATTTCGGGGTTGCAAAAATACAATTCGACAACTGAATCCCCAAAACTAAATGCAAAATATCTTAAACTATTTTTCAACCACTCACTGATACTGCATCATAGGCAATATTATATTTTTTTACACCTTCTTTGTAATCAAATAAAAACTTTTGACCATACCCTTTCTGAAAGATTATTGTCTATTGATGCCCTGAAAATAAAAATCCAAACTCAATGATGAATTTGGAAATATAAATTATTGTAGAAAATATTTTACATAGCAGCTAACTGAACTTTCTGTTGCAGTTCCATTACACTCTCTTTAAATATAGTGTCAGTATCCATTAGATCCTTTACTGTTTGACAACTATGAATCACGGTTGTATGATCCCGTCCACCAAAATGCTCACCGATCGTCTTAAGCGAATTTTTTGTAAAGGCCTTGGATAAATACATCGTAATTTGCCTGGCCTGAACTATTTCACGCTTGCGTGTTTTTTGGAGCAGCTTGTCATATGGAACATCATAATACTCGCAAACCATTTTTTGGATAGCA
>JBBQQP010000051.1:0-14449 GCA_038215675.1 Chitinophagales bacterium
GGTTCATGCCCAGCGTTTTACGTTTTAAAGGTAATAAAAAGGATAAAGCCTTCACACAACCACCTAAACTGGAGTTGAACAATCCTGTATTTGAAGGAAGGAGGGCAAGTTGTAACTGCATCGCCATTGAGTTAATTAGTAAAAATTCCATAATTTTTTGTTCGCGGGCTATGCTTCCGAAATTATTAATTTACAAAACACGGGATTTGAAGGCTTTAAATTAATTTATTAATTAAAGAATAATGTTGAGGTAATGTGCCTTCGCTAGAAAAAAAACTGCTTGCCCATTACGACTTTGCAGTATCTTAAACGTATTTTTTAGTTTTTTTAACAAAATTTATTTTACATCAAGGAAATCAAATACATTTGTCAATATTGTATTTTATTTAACAATCACCATTACTAAAAAACTTGCGTATGACACAAAAGCATTATTTATGTGCTGTAAAAATGTTTTTTACAGTTACTTTTCTTCTTTGTTCAATTTCACTTTTTTCCCAAAAAACAGTTGTTGGAAAAATTACTGATGGGAAAACAAATCTTCCATTATCACTCGCTACTATTACTGTAAAAGGTACAAAGATTGCAGTTGTTTCAGAAAAAAACGGTTCGTTTCAAATAAAAGTTCCGGCAAAGCAGAAAATCCTGGTAATATCCTCTATTGGTTTTGAAGATTATGAAATAGATATTTCTTCAACTGCCAGCATTGAAGCTTCACTTACGGAAAAGACGTCCTCATTAAATGAAGTTGTAATAACGGGCTACAGTTCCCAGCGCAAAAAAGATATTTTAGGTTCTGTTTCTGTAGTGAATACAAAAGAGCTGCTTGCAAATCCAGGTCCAAATGTTGAGAGTCTTTTACAGGGTAAAGCTGCTGGCGTTACTGTTGGCACATCCGGTGTTCCGGGTGCAGGGGCATCTGTTAGAATCAGGGGGTTTACCACGTTTAATCAGAATGAACCATTATTTATTGTTGATGGTGCCCGTGTATCTTCGATTAGTGAGCTTAATCCTACTGATATAGAATCACTGCAGGTACTGAAAGATGCTTCTGCTGCGGCTGTTTATGGAGCAGCTGCTGCAAATGGTGTAATTATTATTTCTACTAAAAGGGGTAAGGGTAAAGCAAAAATTTCTTATGACTCTTACTATGGAGTGCAATCCATAGTTAAAGGTTTTAATCTGTTAAATACTGCGGAATACGGACAATATTTACTCAAACTGCAGCAAGGGATTCCAGGTCAGACTGCAACAACATTTAATTTGGGTCAATATAATGGTGGACAAAGTAGTACAGCCACACCTATTATCCCTGATTATATCCTTGCGGGTACCGCAAGCGGTCTCAAAGAAGGTGACCCAAGGGTGAACCCCTCTTTATACAATTTAGACCTTAATAATGTAGAAGGATCTTATCTAATCGTACCTGCCAATAAACAAGGCACTAATTGGTTTGATGAAATTACTAGAAACGGTGGGATGCTTAATAATAATATTACAGCTTCGGGAGGTAATGAAACTTCTAATTACCTGTTTGGACTTAACTATTTCGATCAGGACGGCACTATAAAATTTACCGGTTATAAAAGATACTCTGTGAGGTCTAATACAAGTTTCAATATTAAGAAATTTATGAAAATAGGCGAAAACTTACAGGTAAATTATATTGAGTATGCTGGTAATTTCCAGAACCAGGATGAATCAAATCCTGTATCATTTGCTTACCGTAATCAGCCTATTATCCCGGTTTTTGATATTGCTGGCAATTTTGCTGGAACCAGGGGATCGAATCTCGGTAATTCAGCTAATCCCTACGCTAACTTAGCAAGGTCAAGCGACAGTAAAAATAGTAGAATAGGTGTTATTGGTTCAGTATTTGCTCAAATAGATTTCCTGAAATATTTTAATTTAAGAACTGTTCTTGGAATTGATTACGGTAACAACTCCGGCTATGGTTTTGGGATACCAGCTTACGAAAATGCAGAAGGCCGGGGAGGCATTGGAAATTATAGCGAATATCAAAACTCAGGGTACCAATTAACCTGGTATAATACTTTAGGTTTTCATAAAACATTTGCTGAAGCTCACGATGTAAATGTATTGGTTGGCACTGAGGCCATACAAGGAAGAGGAAGAGGTGTAAACGCAGCCAATAACGACTATTTTTCTTTTGACAGAAATTTTTGGCAAGTTGGTTCTGGCAGAGGGGTACCACCAACCGGAGGAAGTTACGAGTATCAATTCCGGAAGCAATCTCCAATAATTGCTAAAGTTGACTATGCTTTTAATAATAAATATTATTTGAGCAGTTCTTACAGGCGGGATGGATCTTCCAATGCATTTGGGCCAAATTTTAAATTTGGTAATTTTTACTCTGCAAGTGGTGGCTGGCGTATCTCTGAAGAATCTTTTTTACGCAATAAGGTATCATGGTTAAATGATTTAAAACTGCGTGTAGGTTATGGAATTTTAGGTAATGACAATACACAGGATTTTGGCTTTGTCACAACCTATGCATTTGACTCTTATGCCGCAGGTTATCCTATTTCAGGTACTAATGCGGGTTCTGGTGCGGTATCTGGATTATTACGCAGGTCTCTTGGAAACCCTGATGTTAAATGGGAGCAATCTTCTACAATAAATGTGGGGCTTGATGCAACCTTATTTAATAGCAAATTAAATATAATTTTAGATGTTTATAATCGTCAAACAACTGGTTTATTATACAACAGGCAGTTAGATCCTACTAATAACGGAAATTTAAACAGGCAACCAACCAATATTGGTGATATGAACAATAAGGGTATAGATCTTTCGTTGAATTACAACGGAAACATAAACCGGGATTGGAAATATGATGCCAGTGTAAATTTCTCCTTATACAGAAATAAAGTGGGAGTAATAGCTGATCCATTTTTTGAAGGTAATAGATCAAGAATAGACCCCTTTAACCGTTCTACGACCGGAGAACCTATTTCCTATTTTTACGGTTATATTGTAGACGGATTCTTTCAGAATCAAGCCGATATGGATAAAATTATTCAGAGTAATGAAGGCATTGGCAAATGGAGGTATAAAGATATTTCCGGCCCTAATGGTAAGCCGGACGGGGCAATCACAGTAGACGACAGAACTAAAATGGGTAGCCCTCATCCAGATTTTACTACTGGTTTTAATTTTAACCTATCATACAAGAATTGGGACTTTTCTACTTTCTTATATTGGAAAGCTGGTGGGGAAATTGTTAATTATGTACGTTATTGGACAGATTTCAATACTTTTCAGGGAAATAGGGATAAAAGGGTGTTATATGATAGCTGGACACCTCAAAATACCAATGCTAAACTACCAATACTGGATGCTTCTGATGGTGCAAGCGGACAGGTTCCTGTTAGTTATTATGTTGAGTCAGGCAGTTACCTTCGCTTAAGAAACCTTTCTTTAGGTTACACTCTTCCTGTAAATATTTTAAACAGGGTGGGCATAGATAGATTGCGTTTTTATTTACAAGCGCAAAATCTATTTACCATAACAAAATATACAGGTTTAGATCCTGAAATTAGCACACAAAATGTGGGCAGAGGTGATTACAGGGCAGCAAGGTCAGATGCCAATAGTTTGGGAGTTGATTATGGCAATTATCCAACCCCCAGGATTATAACTTTTGGGTTAAACCTTGTTTTTTAAATAAATAATTTTATATCTAAAAAAAAATACCATGAAATATAATAAAATAAAATGGCTAGGATTTGGGACTGCCTTTATAATTGGTACTATCATATTACAAGCCTGCCAAAAAACTTTTTTGGATGCCAGACCTTTCGGTTCATATGGACAAGAACTTGTTGCTAATAAAAAAGGTGTAGATGCTTTGTTAATCGGTGTATATGGTGTGCTGGATGGACAAGGTGTTGCAGGTGACCCATGGGAGACCTCCGCTGTAAACTGGGCAACTGCCGGTGTAGCCGCCGATGACGCCTATAAAGGTACAGATGCGAATGACCAGCCACAAATGACTGAAGTAGAACAATACCAGTCTCAGTCCACCAACAGATACTTTTATAATAAATGGCTTGCAGTGTATGACGGTATTGCCAGAGCAAATAATGTGTTACGTCTCATCGCCGATCCAGCGGTTAAAGATATGACAGATGCTGAAAAAGCCGATCGTATTGCACAGGCAAGATTTTTAAGAGGGCATTACCACTTTGATGCAAAGAGGTTGTGGAATAAAGTCCCCTATATTAGCGAATCCTCAGCCACTTACGATAATAAAGCAGATATATGGCCAAAAATTGAAGCGGATTTTAAGTTTGCGTATGATAATTTGCCTGAAACCTACTCAGAGAAAGCCAGGATCAATAAGTGGGCTGCTGCCGCTTATCTTGCCAAAACCTACCTTTGGCAGAAAAAATTTACAGAAGCAAAAGTTTTATTCGACCTGATTGTTGCCAATGGTAAAACTACAAGCGGTGCTAAATATGCTTTGCAGGATGCTTATTGGAAAAACTTCGATCCCGAATTTGATAATAGTGCTGAAGCAGTATTTGCTATCAGTTCTGCAGCATCAAGTACTGCTGATGGAAGTGGTGAGCGTTCATTAGGTCTTGCATTTCCTTATGGAGGTGATTTTGGTTGTTGCGGTTTTTTTCAGCCTTCACAAAATTTAGTAAATGCTTTTAAAACGGGTGTGGATGGATTGCCGTTATTCAATACTTTTAATAACGTTGATTTAAAAAATGATCAGGGCATATTAGCAGGAGGCACTTTTAGCAATGATAATACCACCCCGTTAGATCCCCGTTTAGACTGGACTGTTGGACGTAAAGGTATTTACTTCTGGGATTGGGGTGTACATCCTGGAGTTCCATGGATTAGGGATCAGAATTATGCTGGTCCTTTTAGTCCTAAAAAACATGTTTACTCTTCTGCGGAATTCAAAGCCAATCAGGTTAGTGGCTGGAGAGTGATAACTTCGAAAGACATTTATATTATCAGATACGCTGATGTTTTATTGATGGCAGCAGAAGTAGAAATAGAAGTAGGGTCGCTAGAAAAAGCCAGAGAATATGTCAACCTTGTACGCAACAGAGCAAAAAATCCTATCAGTTGGGTAAGGGAGGTTCCAGGTAATTTAAGTACACCAAAAGCGGATGCTAATTACTCGATGAGCCTCTACGCAATTCCGTGGACAGATAAAGTTGCTGCAACTACTGCTGTGCGTTTCGAAAGAAGGCTGGAATTATCACAGGAAGGACACCGTTTCTTTGATCTTGTTCGTTGGGGTATTGCAGGCCAGGTACTCAACACTTATCTTGCAAAAGAAAAAATAAAAAGGGTGTATAAGCAAACAGCTACATTTACAGTAGGTAGAAATGAATATTTCCCTATACCTGCTGCTATCATTGATCTGTCAACAAAATATGGTTCTAACCTTGATCAAAATCCTGGTTATTAGTAATTTTTATAATTAAAAAAAAAGGAAGTTACCAGCTACTGGATAACTTCCTTTTTTTTTGCCTGTTCGCATTACTAAAATGTAATACTTCCGGCTTATTATTTATCTTTCAATTATGAACTTATTAAGGCCCTTTAAAAATTTACCTGGTGCACTTTTGGTTATTCTATTTTTTTCGTGTAACAGGCCGGTTTTATTATTTCAAAAAATTTCTTCCTATCAATCAGGTATCCATTTTAATAATATGATAACCGAAACTGATTCAGTTAACCCAATTAATCTTCAGTTTTTATATAATGGAAATGGTGTTTCAGTAGGAGATTTTAACAATGACGGATTGCAGGATTTATATTTTACAGGCAGCCAGGCGAGCAACAAAATGTATATCAATAAAGGCGAATTCAAATTTATTGATGTTACAAAAGAAGCAGACGTAGCTGGAAAAGGAAGGTGGTGCAATGCTGCATCTGTAGTTGACATCAATAATGATGGACTACAGGATATTTATGTATGCACTACTATTAAAAGCGATGCAGCTGAAAGACAAAATCTTCTTTATATAAACCAGGGCAACAATAAAGATAATGTTCCAATTTTTAAGGAACAAGCTCTGGAATATCAATTGAACGACACCGGCTTTTCCGTACATGCTGCTTTCTTTGATTATGACAACGACGGAGACCTGGATATGTATTTGTTATGCACCCAACTGGCAGATCGCTATCCTGGCAACTTTCGCCCAATTATAAAGGATGGATCGTCTATAAATAATGATAAATTATTTAGAAATGACTGGGATACAGCAAAAAAACATCCAGTTTTTACAGACGTGTCCAGCCAATCTGGTATTGTATGGGAAGGCTATGGTTTAGGGGTTAATATTGTAGATATTAATATGGACGGTTGGAAAGATATTTATGTAACAAATGACTTTGTTGGTGACGATGTTTTATATATCAATAATCAAAATGGCACGTTCTCCAATAAGGCACATTCCTATTTTAAGCATAGCAGTTACAATGCAATGGGTAATGATGTTGCCGACATAAATAATGACGGGTTGTTCGATTTTATTTCAGTTGATATGAACCCTGAGGGCAACTACAGAAAAAAGATGATGATGGATGCCAATAAATATCATCAGGTATCCAATTTACTCAGTTATGGTTATATGATTCAATATGTGAAAAATACTTTGCAGGTAAACCAGGGGCAACGTCTAAATGGGGGTGATACTATTGGAGATCCTGTTTTTAGTGAGGTTGCTTTTCTTGCAGGCGTAGCACAAACAGACTGGAGTTGGGCGCCGCTAATGGCTGATTTTGATAATGATGGGTTGAAGGATATTATAATAACCAATGGTTATCCAAAAGATGTTACGGAACATGACTTTGCAGCATACAGAAGTCAAACAGCAAAATATGCATCAGGTTTAACGCTTTCTGAGCAGATACCTACAGTTAAAATTTCCAATTATGCTTATAAAAACAATGGAAATTTGAGTTTTTCAAATGCTACAAAAGATTGGGGGATAGAAATTCCTTCTTTTTCAAACGGTGCGGTGTATGTAGATCTGGATAATGATGGTGATCTTGATTATGTTGTAAATAATATTAATGATGAGGCTTTTGTTTATCGCAATACTACTTCCGAAAATAGTAAGGATAGTTTGCATTACCTTAAAATTGCTTTTAAAGGAGATAGTTTAAATCTGCACGGAATTGGTGCCATCGCACATATATATTATGATGGCAGCAAACAGCAGCTCTATGAAAATTCTCCCTGTCGAGGTTATCTTTCAAGTGTACAGGATATAGCTCATTTTGGATTAGGAAAAACCAGTCAGATAGATTCACTGGTTGTGATATGGCCCGGCGGTAAAAAAGAATCCATTATAAATGTTAGAAGTAATCAACTATTGCGGGTTGATATTAAAAATGCAGTTGTTAAAATAAAAGAAAGTTCTCAGCTACTGGCAACAAACAATATCTTCACCAACGTTACTGCTGCAATGAATGTAACCTTTGTTCATCAGCAAAATGATTTTGTAGATTTTAATATCCAGAAATTATTGCCACATAAATTCTCCGATTATGGTCCGGGCCTTACAATTGGCGATCTTAATGGAGACGGCCTTGATGACATTTTTAGCGGCGGAGCAAGCAGGCATAGTCCCCAGATTTTTTTTCAGCAAAAAAATAATAAGTTTGTTCAAAAAGCTTTTTTATCAAAAAGAGATGCAGAACAAAAGAAATACTCAGATATGGGGATACTACTTTTTGATGCGGAAAACGATGGAGATCTTGACTTATATAGTTCTTCCGGGGGGTTCGAAGAAAACTCTAACTCAATAATTTACAAAGATCACTTTTATATAAACGATGGTAAGGGGAATTTTATAAATGACAGTACAGCTTTTCCGGTAAACCTTACCAGTAAATCATGTGTACGTGCTGTAGATTATGACAGGGATGGGGATATGGATATTTTTATAGCAGGCAGGGTAGACCCTTGGAACTATCCCAAACCCGTATCCAGCATTATTTATAGAAATGATTCAAAAAATGGGAATATAAAATTCAAAGATGTTACCGGTTCTGTAGCAAAAGATCTTTTGAATATTGGATTAATTTGTGATGCCGTTTTTACAGATTTTAATAACGATGGGTGGAAGGACGTTATACTTGCAGGAGAATGGATGCCGGTTACTTTTTTGAAAAATGATAAAGGGATATTTAAAAATGTAACTGCAGAATCAGGCTTAAGTGAAAAGACGGGCTGGTGGACAAGCATTGCCCCGGGAGATTTTGATAATGATGGAGACATTGATTTCATTGTTGGTAATACCGGCTTAAATTCTTTTTATCAGGCCACCGAAAAATATCCGGTTTTTATTACTGCAAAAGATTACGATAACAATGGAAGCTATGATGCATTTCCCTCATTATACCTATTTGATTCTCTAGGAGAAAAGAAAGAATTCCCTTCTCAAACAAGGGATGATGCTGTTAAACAAATGGTAAGCCTGCGATCCAAATTTCAGAATTATAAAAGTTTTGCGTCTGCATCAATGGAGCAGGTGATAACACCAGAGCAGCGAAAGGGTGCCCTAAGGTTAAGTGCAAACACTATGAAGTCATATTATATCAGTAATGATGGGAATGGCAGGTTTTCTATGAAACCTTTACCAGTTGAAGCACAAATGTCGGTGCTTAATGGTATGGTGGTGGATGATTTTAATGATGATGGTAATTTGGATGTTGTTATTAGCGGCAATGATTTTGGGGGAGAAGTAACTAATGGAAGGTTTGATGCCTTAAATGGACTTTTACTGTCAGGAAATGGGAAAGGAGATTTTAAGGCACTTACAATAATGGAGAGCGGTATTTTCATTCCTGGAGATGGTAAATCACTCGTAAAATTGTTAAGCTTTGATGGAAATTATCTTTTGGGCGCCAGCCAAAATAAAGGGCCGATAGAAATTTTCCGGTTAAAAGAAAATTCATTAAATATTCCTGTGCTTCCTTTTGACGATTATGCCTTGATTAAATATAGAAATGGTGCTATTCAACGCCAGGAGTTTTATTACGGATCTTCTTTTCTTTCTCAATCTGCCAGGTTTATTCATCTAAATAAGTCCGTAACTGCAGTTACCATCACTAATCAAAAAGGAGAAAAAAGAAGTGTAGATTTAACTAAAAAAAATTAATGGATTTCCTTGGAAGCTGCTTAAAAATGGTTTTACAATTTGCCGTGTATAATTTTAATTCGTACTAATTACTCTAACTGACACGAATGAACCCCTTTTAATAAAGAAAACTCAGTGATTATTCGTGCATTCGTGGCATTAATAAAAAATTTAAACAGTTTCTTAGTTAAGCTGTAGCATATTTTAAAACAAATAAAGCGTTTTTTTATTACTAAATTTTTTCTTATTTTTTACATCGGTCTCGCTAATCAATATACTAAATAATACGAAAATAATTTGGATATAAAGGATGCTGATGTTCAAGGCAGAAATTATAAAGAAGAGAAACTAAAAAATTTAAAAAGATTAGAAGCCTTTTTTTACTTATGAAAAATTATTTTTTATTGTTTGTTTTCATAACAATTTTGCTGCATCAGTGCAAACCAAAAGAGCATGTACCTATTATTGATACAGAGGTTTTGCATAAAAATCAGCTTATGCTTACTGAAGTTATTATTTATGATATTTTTTCCCCGCCAGTTGCCACCCGTATTTATGCTTACACATCACTAGCTTCTTACGAAGCTACCAGATTTAAACAACCAGGCACCCAATCTATTGCGGAAAAACTAAATGGGTTTACCTCTATGCCGCAACCGGAAGCGGGTAAAAAGTATGATTACACACTTGCTGCAACGGAGGCTTTTTTTACGGTAGTACATAAATTAGTTTTTTCATTAGATTCATTAAAACAATATGAAAAGAATTTGTATGGTAACTTTAAGGATAACCTTGATGAAATAACATTTCAAAACTCCCTCAACTTTGGTAAAGCAATTGGTACAGCTGTTTTATTAAGAGCATCAAAAGACCATTATTTGCAAACAAGGGCAATGCCTAAATACCTTGGCAGTAAAGATGATGGCAAATGGGATACTACACCTCCCGACTATTTTGAAGGAACAGAGCCTTATTGGAAATTAATGAAACCTTTTTCCTTAGACACCTGCTCACAGTTTAGACCGCTACCACCACCCATCTATAGCAAAGATTCGAATAGTGTTTTTTATAAAATGGTAAAAGAGGTTTATGCCGTCAGCAAAGTTTTTACAGATACAACTAAGATTATTGCCCGTTATTGGGATGACAATCCGTTCGTAATGGAACATAGTGGTCATCTAAGTTTTGCTAATAAAAAAATTACACCAGGGGGGCATTGGATGGGTATTACTGCCATCGCCTGTAAAAAGGCAAATGCTGATGCTGTTAAAACTGCTAAAGCTTACGCTCTTGTTGGAGTGGCATTATTTGATGGATTTATAAGTTGCTGGGATACCAAATATTCTTATGAATACGTAAGACCAATAACAATAATAAAAGCTTGGTTCGATAAACAGTGGGAACCTTTTTTACAAACACCCGCTTTTCCTGAATATACAAGTGGGCATAGTACAATTTCAGGATCAGCATCTGTGGTACTTACCAATATGTTTGGAGATAATTTTTTCTTCCACGATAATAGTGACTCTGCCTATATAAATATGACAAGAGATTTTCCTTCCTTTTTCAAGGCTGCTGAAGAGGCTTCTATCAGCCGTTTTTATGGCGGTATTCATTACAGGCTAAGTCTTGATACAGGATTGGTTAAAGGTAAACTGGTCGGGGCTAATTTATGGAAAAAAATAAATTTTTAAAGGAGTAATTCAAATTGTAGCTTCTGATTCTGGCTGAAAAAGAAGACAGCCGGGTTTGCGCTGTGGTTTGTTTCTTCTTAAACTAACTTGCGGCTTGCGTCAGTTTGAATTGGATCTATTTTTGGCTTTGACCATCTAGCGGTATCCATCTGAAAGGTATTATGATAAACAGTTAAGCGATAGTGATGATGAACAAACTGCTAAAGCCATCTTCATCCTGAATAAGAATGAACAGCGATCCCCAGAAAGGTAGACGTCGGTGGACTTTTATTTTATAATAACCGGCCTGCGCATCCAGCATGCATTAATGATATGGAATATCTACAACACCATTCGTGAGACAAAAAGTTCCTTCTGCACCCTGAAAACGGATTTGGATTTACGCCCCATTTATCCTAAAAGTGATGCAGCCACAATGGCCCGCCTCCTTCTATTTAAACCGACTTATTGGGTGGTAAGTGCTATCAAGCGCAAACTAAAAGCACAGAGCATGCACAGCCAATTTAATAGGATTACCAGGTTCCCGAAAAACAGAGGCCCCTCATGAAAATGAGGGGCCTTTTCGATTGCTTGCCTTTTAAAAAAGTTGATCAATTTTGTAATGGTATTGAGAACAGCCTCCTAAAAGAAAATCTTTAATTACAAAATCAAAATATTTCTTGTTTTAGCTTCAGTTAAAATTTATATACTGCTGCTACCAGTGCAGTAGCAGTAGATTTTACGCCAGTACCATTCTTCTTAAAATAAATTGCACTTTGTGAAGTTTCTACTCTCAATTCGGGAATGATTGTTAATGGCCCTACTTTACAATTAATAGAAAGTGTATTGGCAAAAATATTTTTAGTTGCAAAGTAGATGGTTTTACTATCACCAATATATTCACTGCGCAATGTTATTCCAGTAGCCGGAGTAGGATCAAAATTAAAATACAAAGCTGTTCCCCACCAGCTACCACTAGTTGACGGCATCTTAGTTTTGCGGCTTTGCGATGTAGCATTAAAACCGATACCAAATTTTGAGGTTATGGTAGAATTTATAACCAAATCAATCTGGCTCAAACTTTTCAAGTTTACCGGTACTCCGGAGATTGACTCAGACTTAGAGCCATAAGATCCTACATAATTTAAGTACGCTTTAAATTTACCATTGGATGACCCACCGCTTACCTGTGCTAATAAACTTTTAACATTATTGGTAGCTGTAGATTGGTCTGTATAATTAGCCACACCCAACATTAAGCCTACCGGACCAGCAGTAATATCTGCTTTTAAACCGGTATGAAAGAATGGTCCGTTAGTGAACATGTAAGACATGCTATAGTTTCTGTTCAATTGTGCATCTACCAACTCGTAACCGACATGCGTTCCAAATTTTCCCATCGTGAATTTTACGGTACTTGAGGGTGAATATGTTACGAAAAGTTGCTTGATATTGGAAAGCGAAACAAAACCATTTTTGCTTTGGTCTGTAGCACCGTCATTGTATGAAAACTCTTCTGCTCTTCTGCCAAAACCCAAATCAACCGTAGCTGTTACTTTGCCGGCTAATGCACTTGCATCGGCTCTGATACTAGCCATACCTAATTCAAAAGAACTTTGAGAATTGGTAAAACTAGTGTAGTTGTTTGCATACTTACTGGAAAAATTATACCTGTAGTAGGCATCCAACCCTCCGGAAATAGTTAAGGTCTTGGTTTGGTCGTCATCATTATTAGTTGAAAGAATTGCTGCTCTTTTGATGGCTGTTTTGGTAACGTCTTGTGCAAAAGATACCGTGGAAGAAATCATTGACAATGCGATTGCTGCTGCTAATTTTAAATTCATAAAAATCAGTTTTGGTTTAAAGTTTAAATTAAAAATTTAGTTAAGTGCAATAATTCCTATAAAGGAACTATTACAAGTTTGTTGTGGCAGCAACGTTATAATAAAAAGAAAATAAATCCTTACGATTTTACGCATCTATTTTGAGCATAAAATAAATGGTGTTTTTAAAATACATATACACCAGGGCCACAGGAACACTTATTGTAAGCCCTGGTGTTATTCAACTAGATATTATCTTGTTCAAGGATGGTACCGCCGTTGTTAACCAGCAGTGTTCCCTGTAAGTATTTTTCATCATGCTGAGACGCATCCAATCCTTCTTCTTCATCTGCCGGACTAACACGAATTGGTAAAATAAAGTTGATGAACTTGAAAATCAGGAAAGAAACGGTGAAGCTATATAGAACTACAATTGCCATCGCTTTTGCCTGTATTAAAAAGAAAGGAAAATTGCCGTAAGCCCAGCCATTGGGACCATCTTTGATACCATGTACGACCTGGCTTGCAAAAACACCGGTTAACAGCATACCAACTATACCACCTATACCATGGCAAGGAAATACATCCAGTGTATCATCCAATCTTGACTTTTGTTTGATACCTACTGCAATGTTAGATACAAGCGCTCCCACCACTCCAATGATAATACTTTGGGGAATACCTACAAAACCAGCACCTGGAGTAATTGCCACCAGGCCTACTACGGCACCGATACAAAATCCCAGCACAGATGGTTTCTTACCCTTCAATATATCAAAGAACATCCAGGCCAAACCTGCTGCTGCTGCTGCTGTATTGGTTGTACCAAAAGCATTTACAGCCAATGGAGTAGCTCCTACTGCAGAACCTGCATTGAAACCAAACCAGCCAAACCAAAGTAAACCAGTACCAATCAATACATACGGAACGTTCGCTGGTGGAATCTCCGTTCTTTCTTCATGTGATTTACGACGCTTTAACACCAACGCACCGGCAAGAGCGGCACAACCTGCAGTAATATGAACGACGGTACCACCGGCAAAATCCCAGGCACCCATTTTTGCAAGGAACCCTTCCGGATGCCAGCTCCAATGTGCAACCGGTGCATATACCAATAAACTAAACAAGACGATAAAAACAACGTAAGATGTAAAGCGGATACGCTCTGCAACGGCACCAACTACCAATCCTGGAGTGATGATTGCAAACATCAATTGAAACAATGAAAATAAAGTAAGCGGAATTGTATTGGCGAAAGGCCAGGCCGCATGAGATTTTACTCCCTGGTAAAAAAGAAATGTTCTTGGGTCACCAATAAAACCACCCAAAGAATCACCAAAACTTAAACTGAAACCAACTACAATCCATAAAACTCCCACTATACCAGCAGCTACGACGCTTTTGATCATGGTAGAAATTACATTTTTACGATTAACCATACCACCATAAAAGAACGCAAGACCGGGAGTCATCAAAAAAACCAGTGCTGTTGAAATAAGCACCCAAGCCATATCAGAAGTATTGTATGCAGGATCATTGGGACCAGGAACGTAATCTGCTTCGGGCTTGATAAAAGCCGCTGCGAGCGCTAAGACAATTAATACCGCAAAGGGTATAACTGATTTGGTTGTAAGTCTTCTCATTCGTAATTTTTTTAGGTTTGAAAGAAAGCAAATAAAACATTATATTTTATTTACATATTTTTGTAACTCCGTAAAAATAGTGATTTTTAAAATTTAAATCTCATTTCATAGATATATTATTTTATATAATTTGTGTAAAACTATCTAACGTTATTATTAAATGA
>JBBQQP010000052.1:0-14178 GCA_038215675.1 Chitinophagales bacterium
TGTAAGCAACAGTATGGATGGGTTGATTGAACAGGCCAAGGCCCAGTTGTGGAATATGGTGAGTGTGATGGGAAAGGCAACTTGTAATAACGTTTCGCCAAAAATTGAAATCGCCTTGTATGAATATGGCCGCAGCAATAACAGTGTGAAAGATGGTTATGTAAAACAGTTGATGAATTTTACAACGGATCTTGATTCACTTTCACAAACGCTGTTTAATTTAAAGACCTATGGTGGCGATGAGTATTGCGGACAGGTTATTTATAGTTCCCTATCCAACCTAAACTGGGATGCCGCAACCTCCAGTTACAAAGTAATTTTTATTGCAGGCAACGAAGATTTTTTACAGGGCAGCGTATCGTATACCAAAGCTTGTGCAGCCGCCAATAAAAAAGGCGTGATTGTAAACACCATTTATTGTGGCGACAAAATGCAGGGCATCCGGGAGCACTGGAATCTTGGCGGCGAATGCGGTAACGGAAGCTTTACCAATATTAACCAGGATGCTACAATGGATGATATTGCTACTCCCTACGACAGTGTTTTATTTTCACTCAACGATCAGTTGAACCACACTTATATTGCCTATGGCAATGCGGGCAGCGGTAAACTTGCCAAACAGCAGGAAGTTGACAAAATGAATTATAGCATGAATAAATCAGTGGCTGCAAAAAGGGTGGCGGTAAAAGGCAAAAAAGAATTGTACAACAATGCCGGTTGGGACCTGGTGGATGCATTTGAAAACGATAGCTTATTTGCAACCAAACTAGATATGAAAACATTACCTGAAAACCTTCAAAAGAAAAGCCTTGCAGAAATCACCGGTATCGTACAAGAAAAAAACAGCCAGCGGGGAAATATTCAAAAGAATATTTTGACCATCAATTCCAAAAGGGAAATTTTTATTGCTGCTGCAAAAAAGAAAGCGGCTACCAATGCCAGTAGTACTACCACATTAGAAACCGAGATCGAAAAAATTTTGAAACAACAGGCAGCTCGCTTTAATATGACAATTGTATCCGATTAAGCTAAGCTTCCCGATGCCTGGCAACTTTTTTTGTAGGAAATGCTCTTTTGTGTACAAACGAATTAAAGAACGATAAAATAATGCTGAACAAAATAGCACTCCAGAAACCTTCTACTCTAAAACCATCAATCACATATTCGGCTGCTAAAACGATGCAGGCATTTATTACAAATAAAAACATGCCCAGGGTAAGTATGGTTACAGGGAAGGTTAGCAATATTAATAGCGGTTTGATAGTGGCATCTAAAATAGCCAATACAAAAGCGATTACCACAGCAACATAAATCGTATCGATTTCAATACCGGGAAGAATATGAGCCAGGATAAAGGCATTAACGGCAGTGATTAATAATTTAAGCAGGAATTTCATGGTTTCACGTTGACAAGTAATAAAGAAATAGAACGTAATTCTACACAAATTATTTGACAAATCGACTGTTATCTCCAAAAACAGTACTTTTTGAAATAAAAATTAAATTACTACCAACTCATAAAAATCACCGGGCTGTAAATATTTTGCTGCCAATGCCTTAAGTTCCTCCGCAGAAATTGTTTTAATGGTCTTGATGGAATCATAAAAATATTGTTCGTCCAGGTTATTGAGAATGATATTCTTCCACCGCCCAATAATCTGGAAAGGTCCATCAAGATCGCCCAAAATAGAACCGATCATATAGTTTCTTACCAGTAGCAACTCTTCTTCATCAATGAGTGTTTCCCGCAATATTTTCATTTCTTTAAAAATCTCCTCCACAGCAGCCTCACTCACATCCTTTCCCGCTTCTGTGCTAATCATCCATGCACTGTCCTGGATATGGTTTTGCACATAACTGTGGATGCCATAGGTGTAGCCTTTATCTTCCCGGATATTACTCATCAACCTGGATCCGAAAAAACCACCCAATACAGAATTGAGCACCATCACATTCATAAAGTCGGGATGATGCCTGTTGGGAAACGGCCTTGCTATTCTGATGGCACCCTGCACACCATTTACATCATTGCTGATGCGGTATTTTTTTTGAGTTGCTGGAAAAACGATGTTTTTAACCGGTAGTTTAGTATGGGGTGCAATCGGTAGATCACCAAACTGCTTGTTCATTTGTTCAATCAAATCAGCAGGCAGATTGCCTGCTACAAAAATTATAGCAGTTCCGTTTACATAGTATTGCTGGAAATAAGCTTTCATTTGATCCGTTGTCAAAGCATCATAATCTGAAGCAACCATGTACTTACCATAAGGATGTTGCTCACCAAACAGATAGGCGTCAATCAGGCGGTTGGCAACAAAATCACATTTTTGTAAACTAACGGATAATTTTTGCTTACTGTTTTGTACAAAGATCTCCAGCTCATCTTCCGGAAAAACAGCGTCAGTCAACATCTCCCGCATTACCGGCAGCAATTCATTTAAATGTTTGCTTAATGTATGAAGCGATACAACGGCGGTTTCGTTGTAGCAGGTACGATTGCAATAGGCGCCAAAATATTCAAAATGTTCATTTATCTGGAAAGCCGTTTTGGTAGAAGTGCCATTGCGAAGCATATAATTGGTAGCCGCTGCCAACCCATTTTGAGTTTCATGGCTGTTGCCTGCAAAAAACACCAGTTCAATTTGTAACACTTCTTCTGCACCGGCATTGATGGCAATTACTTCTACCCCATTGTCTAATACAAATTTTTCATAGGGCTTTAGTTTCAGGTTAAATTCGATGGCATCTTTTATTTCCGGAGCGTTTGTTCTGTCAATCATTATTTCTTTTTTGTATTTGCCGGATTACTTCAGGCTTTTAGTAAAAATATACTCCAATTTTATATATTGGATTATTGTGCAACTGTCATTTATTAAACGAGTGATTTGATGCAAAACAGTTGCGGCGGTTTTGTTGCAAATGCGTTATTTGATCTCTAAAGTTGGGTTCAAACGAAGCAGCGATACACTACTTTCATTATGCTTCCAAATCTTCCAACTCCTCCAACTGTGCGGTTGGTGAAGTTGAATAATAATACAACGTATTGCAATTGTTTTCGTTGAATATCTCCCGGCTTTCCTGCATCAACTCTTCTCTTGTTACGGCCTGGTAACTTTCTAATTCTTTATTGATCAACTCTGCATCTCCCAACAATTCGTACATGGCCAGGCTGGTAGCTCGGTTCATCACACTCATATCTTCAAAAGCCATCATGCTTTCGGTTTTATTTTTCACTTTCTGCAATTCAAGTTCGCTGATGCCCTCCTGTTGTAGCTTGATGATTTCTTCCATTACGGCTGCTTCTGCTTCTTTCATGTTTACCCCTTTCACCAATTTACCTGTGATGGAAAGCAAGCCTGCATCGGTACTGCCATAATGCGAGCAATCGATGCTACTAAACAACTGCTTTTCTTTTACCAGCGCCTGGAATAAACGGGAAGATCCGCCACCGCTTAAAATCTCGGTTATAAGATCGGTTACATAATAGCGTTTGTCGAGCCGGTCGCAAATATGCCAGCATTTGTACAAGGCATCCAATGGCACGTTTGCTTTTATCTCTATCGTTTTAGAAGCCATTTGTTTTGGCTCAACCGGTAACTGCCGGTTGTATTTTGTTCCGGAAGGAATTGGTCCAAACCATTTTTCGGATAACTCCTTTACCTGCTCAACGCTGGTGTTGCCGGCTACCACCAATATGGCGTTGACCGGTGTATAATGTTTAAAGAAAAAGTCTTTCACATCCTGCAAAGTGGTATCTTCCACATGTTTCAGTTCCTTTCCAATCGTCATCCATTTGTAGGGATGGGTGGTATAAGCCAGTTCCCGCATTTTATGCCAGGCATCTCCATATGGTTTATTGATATAATGTTCTTTAAACTCTTCACATACTACCTTTCGCTGCACGTCCAGGCTTTTCTTGTCAAACGCAAGGCTTAGCATACGATCGCTTTCCAGCCAAAAAGCGGTTTCAATATTTTCAGCAGGCAACTGACAATAATAATTGGTGAGATCGTTGGTGGTAAATGCATTATTTTCTCCGCCGGCCATTTGCAGGGGTTCGTCATATTCCGGGATATTGATGCTTCCGCCAAACATCAGGTGTTCAAATAGATGGGCAAAACCTGTTTTATCCGGGTTTTCATCTCTTGCGCCCACATCGTAAATTACATTTACTACCGCCATGGGTGTACTCTCGTCTTTATGCACCAACACCCTTAATCCGTTATCAAGGGTAAATTTTTCATAATGAATCATGGAGCAAAGTTAAGGAGTGTGCAAGTAAAATTAATGGGTTATAAAAATCAAAAGAGTAGTTTTTCCGTTGAGGATTGCGGTGGGAATGATCAATCCTTGAAGCGTTACAATTGGTGCGGTTTCTAACCGGTCTTTGCCCAAAGAATTCCCATGCCTTAATAATTTTCCCGCCAATATCAGGGTCATTTTAATTGCCGGCTTTTTTTATCCGCTGCCAAAAATTTAATTTTTGGGCTATTTCAAAATTGAAATGGGTTTCAGCACAACCTGCATCAGCGTATCATCCCGGCTAAAGGTAATTTTAATTTTATCCTTGGCGGATTGCAGCATTGATTTGTACGTCATGATATTATTGGTAAAATCTTTTTCAACCCCCAGGATTATGTCGTTTGGTTTTAACCCGGCTTTTTCGGCCGGGGAGCCGGCTATAATATCATCTACTATAATTGATCCGTCTACATAATAGATGGCCAACCCTGTATAAGAATAATCAAAGACATCACTAAAATGACTATTGGGTAATAAATGAATTTCTCTTTTTGGATAGTTGATGGTAAGATTAAAACGACGCAGTAAATCGTTGCCCAGCAATCCGCCTACAAATGGATAGGAGGTTACATTATACTTATCTTCAAAAATATACGTGGGTACATTTCTGAATTTATAATTACCCACCTGCAACATTTTTACAACGGTTAACCTCATTTGCAATTTACCGCCCATGCCTTCTGCCTGTGTGTACAATAGCTTTCGCTTTGGTATTAAAATGCTGCTATCTTTTACAAATTGATCGCTTAGCAAAAAGCAAAGGCCGGCGCCGGTATCAAAATAAAAATTAAAATCCAGTTTTTTCCGATCCTTAAATTTGAGGTTCTGAATGGGTAAGGTGGTAAAAGCAGGCCGAAGAATGGTGCCACCTCTTGGGTATTCCATCTCACCCGGCTGGTAAACGTAAATGAAAGAGCTGTCGAAATTGATTTTGACAATATAGCGGCTAAAAAAACTATATCCAATGATTCCATCTATCTTTTCTCCATAAACACTACTCAGCACTTCATAATCATTGATATGAAAATTGAGCTTTTCAATGGTTAAGCCTGGAAGATTTAGTTGCTGATTAAAGAGAAAACTCACTTTTCGCTCACTTCCCATACCCCGGATAGTGGTATCGGAGGGCCTGGGTTTTAGGTTCATTTCGGCGCAGGTGGCGGAATCCAGCGATATCCCGCCGCTACCGGTATCTAAAATAAAATTGAGGCTATCAGGCAACTGTCCGAGTGTAGCTCTTAGTATCATTACGCCACCACTATATTGTTTAAATGTAAAGCGGGTTAACAATTTCGACTGTGGCTGCGGTCGCAATATTTCCTGCCCCTGGCACCTGCTTAGCAAAGAGGCAAAAAACAATATGCAAAATATTTTCTTCATAAAGCTAAATTAAATATACAACCTAATGGATGTACTTTTGTTACATATTTATAAACGGATTTATGGAAATAAATGAATTATTTAAGAAAGCATTCAATTTTGAGTCTTTGACTGCAGAAGAAGGGGTGTTTCTTTTTGAAAACGCTCCGTTGGCTGAGTTGATGTTTGTGGCGGATGAACTGAGAAAAATACAAGTGCCACATGGTAAGGTAACGTGGATCATTGACAGGAATCTGAATACAACCAACGTATGTATTGCAAACTGTAAATTCTGTAATTTTTATCGCATTCCCGGCCATGCAGAAGCCTACATTACAGATATTGAAACCTACAAGAGGAAAATTGATGAAACGTTCCGCTATGGCGGAGAGCAATTGTTATTACAGGGTGGGCACCACCCTGACCTTGGATTAAGTTATTACACGGGCCTTTTTAGAGAATTAAAAAGTTTATACCCCAATTTAAAATTGCATACACTTGGTCCACCTGAAGTAGCGCACATCACCAAGCTGGAAAAAAGTACGCACCGGGAAGTGTTAATCGCATTAAAAGAAGCTGGACTTGATAGTCTTCCAGGACCTGGTGCAGAAATTTTAACTGACAGGGTTAGACGCTTAATCAGCAAAGGCAAATGCGGCAGCCAGGAGTGGCTGGATGTAATGCACGAAGCACACAAGCTGGATATTACCACGAGTGCTACCATGATGTTTGGCCATGTAGAAACCATTTTGGAAAGGTTTGAACACCTGGTAAAACTAAGAGAAGTTCAAAGCAGGAAGCCGGAACATGCCAAAGGATTTTTAGCCTTTATACCATGGACCTTCCAGGATGTAGATACCTTACTGTCAAAAATCAGGGGCATTCAAAATTTGACTACACCGGAAGAGTACATCCGGATGATTGCCATGAGCCGGATCATGCTTCCCAACGTAAAAAATATCCAGGCAAGTTGGTTAACCGTGGGAAAGAAAACAGCACAGATTTGCCTGAACGCCGGTGCCAATGATTTTGGCAGCATTATGATTGAAGAAAATGTAGTAAGCGCTGCGGGTGCGCCACATCGTTTTACAGCCAATGGCATACAGGAATCCATACGGGAGGCAGGTTTTGAACCTCAATTGCGTAACCAGCAATATGAGTTCAGGGCTATGCCTAAAGTGATGGAAGAGCAGGTGATTGAATATTAATATAGCTACCTCAATACGGTCATAAAAACCGAAGCCCCTGCATTGGGGCTTTTTTTGGGCTAAGAATGATTTGGTAACTATTGATTACGGTTTGCAAGGTTACATTCCTGATATAATATTTTTTGGAGGCCAGCAGCATTTTTATTGAAATAATTTTTCAATTGTTGATAAGGAAGATCAACAAATTGTAGTACAAACTACTGGTAGCATAAATCATTTGGTTAAATCGGGTGCATTTTATCATGATCATAAAACCATCCCTTATATATTTGCCTGTTTCAATTAAACGTTGAAATTTTGAATTGGATATTTTGGGCCCTGAAAAAACCATTCTAGAAAGCGAATAAAAGGCGCTTCAAACTTTACATAAAAGCAGGTGTTTTTGATTCCGGCATCCACTGGTTGTATCAGCGATTTCAAATAAATAAATCAACTTTCCGTTAACCTAATCCGTTAACCTTGCAACTAAAAAAATATCTAAGCGTATTTATTAAAATTTTGAAACAATTAAATCTTAACGGATGAGACCCATTCAATCAATTTGCTTTATTTTATTCTGCCTGCCACTGGCACTTTTAGCCCAAAAGAAAATTAAAGGCACAGAACTAGACAAGAATTTTTCCAATTCTTTATCAAGCCACTTTTCCAAATATTCATTGTTTAAGGTAAATACTGCGGAATTAAAAACCTATATAAAAGAAGCCGGTAAATCGACATCAAGTGTTGAATTGGACCTGGCAGGTTTGGGCTCATTTAAATTATTGTTGCAGGAAAATGATATCCTTAGCCCGGATTATAAATTAACGGTGTCTTCACCTGCCGGAAACGAAGTGTTTGCAAAACCTGCCTGCATTACTTATTCCGGTGTATTGGCTGGTGAAATTAACAGCCGGGTGCGATTGACCATTACTTCCGACCTCATTTACGGGCATATTAAAAGCAACGGTAAAGATTATTTTATTGAGCCGTTGGGTTATTTTGAAAACAATACTTTGCCGGGCACATATGTAGTTTATGAATCCGGGGATGCAGTAAATGATCCCTCGCAGACCTGCGGGGTTACAGAAACTGCCGCAGCGCAACAGAAATTTTCGCAATCACCGATCATAACAGCAGGGCTTAATTGTGTAACGACTGAGATAGCCATTGCTTCAGATGATTCCATGTTTCTGCGATATGGAAGTGCCGCGGCTGTTGCGACCCATAATATCGGGGTAATGAATAATGTAATTTGGAATTATACCAATGCTGCTTTCAATAATAACATTGAATTTGTTATTACGGCGCAGTTTGTAGCTACGGCCGAAGAAAATAACCCGATGCTGCCGGCATATAGTGGTACCAATTCATCCACCATATTAAATAATTTCAGAGCTTGGGCACAAGCCGGAAATTTTGGGGTCGCTTTTGACATTGGGCAATTATGGACAACCCGGAATATTGACAATGACGGCGCAGGAACAAATGCGGGAATTGTAGGACTTGCTTTTGTGGGTACAGTTTGCACTTCCAGCAGATACCAGCTTTTAGAAGACTTTACGGGTGTTAATCCCGCCGGCTCAGGCTTTGCACTGGAAGTATTAACTGCACACGAAACCGGCCATAACTTTAATTGTGTACATGACCCTGTTGGTTCGCCCTCGATTATGGCACCCTCAATTAACAATACCCGTTCCTGGAGTAACGCCAGCATCAACTCAGTTGATGCTTTTGTTGCAACAAGAACCTGCCTTGCTCAATGTCGCACCTCGGGTTCGCTGGTACCTGATTTTATTGCCATCCCTGCAACTGTATGTGTAGGAGGAAGCATCCAGTTTTTTGACCGTACCATTGGCGGCCCCACCTCATGGAAATGGATCTTTAGCGGGGGCACCCCCGTTACTTCCACCCTGCGAAACCCAGTCGTTTCTTTTGCATCGGCTGGTGTAAAAAATATTGTTTTAGTTACAGATAATGGTAACGGTGCGGTGGTAAAAGCCGCCCAGGTAATAGTGAGTAATTCGCCTGCTGTGGCATGTGCTAATATTGGAACAGGAACGACCAATGCAGGTATCAATTCTTTCAGCCTGAACAGTATTACTAAAGTTACAGCAGGTGTGGCCACGGATGGTAATAAGTACCTCGATTTTTCCTGCACCGACAACACCACTCTGGCCGCAGGCAACAATTATACTGCCAGAGCCAACGTTGGAACTACCAACCCGGCCAATTCATTCAACCTTGTACAATTTTTTATTGATTACAACAATGACGGCGACTTTACCGATGCCAATGAAGCTGTTTATAATTCTCCGCAATGTTATATAGGCAATCATACTTTTTCATTTAATACCATCGCCAACCCACCGGTTTTAAATCAACTTTTGAGAGCCCGTTTAATTGCCAAAGATTGTGTTGGGGGAATTAATGCCTGTTTTGATCCTACTACAGGACAGGTAGAGGATTACAGCGTAATATTCCCTGGGCCTGAACCTGCCTGTAATTTCAATTACTGGACCGGTGCCACCGATGTTGCCTGGGAAAATCCGTTGAACTGGAGTTGTGGAATAATTCCCAATATAACTACCAATGTCATTATCGGTTCGGGTAAATCTAATTATCCTGAAATAAATTCAATGGCCTTTTGTAAGAGTTTATTTAATACCTCGGGTACGTCTGTTAATGTAAACTCAGGGTTTAAATTGGAAATTGTCGGTAATAATTAGGAGGTAAGGCTGAATCTTATTGAACCATGTCTGGGATAGTTTTCAGAAGGCGATAAATCCGGCCAACATCGCACCGATTATCAATTAAAAAAACGCATTTTAAAAGCGACAATTTTGCCGGGGCAACCGGTTCCGGTGCAGGTATTTTGCCTAAAAGATTTATCGTGGGTAGGCATCTAAAAAATCAAGGTTTATTACCGGATAGCTTTCTATGACAATATCTTCTCAATCTGCAGCCAGTTGTTCACTCTCCTATGTTTGCCATCCGGTGCAACCATATTATGAGGTTGTGTAAATAATATCTTTTCTCCAGTAAAAAAGTCCAGATTTTTAAAATGATCATCAATCATAATATCTGTCTTGATAATTTCTTTTGAACCACAAAAAACTATTTGGCGCCAGGTAATGAATGGAAAGTGTTCATTCAACCAGGCAAGCTTTTCTGATAAACTATTGGGAAACTCCATGGCAGCAGAAACGATGAAAACTTTATATCGGTCATTCAGCAATTTTAACACCCGCTGGCTATCGTCTATAACCAACGCATTTCTGAAAAATCCAGGACTGTTTACATATTTTCGCACATGGGGAAATACCTCGGCTTCTGGCAGCCCAATCATTTCTTCCAAACTAAAAACTTTTCCAAATTCGGCAGCATGCATTGCAATAAACTGATCGTAAACATTGGCTAACACGCCATCCATATCAACAGAAATACTTTTCATAATTAGAATTTGTGAGTGGGCAAAGCACCCTTACAAAAAAAGTTATTTTAATATTGCAGGGTTTTTTTTACTCAATGATAATTTATATTGCTAATCCTAAACATTGATACCGCCACTAATTTCTATTCGTTGACCGTTGATCCACCTGGCCTCATCAGTACACAGAAATGCTACAACGCCTCCAATATCATCTGCTGCACCCACCCGGCCCAGTGGCGACATTGAACTCAACATGCCCTTCATTTGCGGATTGTTCCGAATGGCTGCATTATTAAAATCGGTTTCCACCGGCCCTGGTGCCACTACATTTGCGCCAATACCTTTGGCGCCCAGTTCTTTAGCCAGGTACTTGGTAAATGTTTCGATGGCCCCTTTCATAGAAGCATATAAAGAATATCCCGGATTGGCAAACCGGGTAGTGCCGCTGGAAATATTGATGATACGACCCCCCTCGTTGATAAAAGGAACCAACCGCTGTGTTAAAAAATAAATCCCCTTAAAATGGACATTTAAAAAATCTGTAAACAAGGCTTCGGTCACCTGCGCAAAAGGAACGGTGGCACCCATACCGGCATTGTTCACCAAAAAATCGAACGTGTTTTTGTTCCACTTGGATTCTAGCGTTGTTACCACTTCCTCCGCAAAATTTTCCAGCGATTCAAAATCACTCATATCCAATTGCAGCGCTACCGCCTTTTGACCAAGGGCTTCGATATCCTTTACAGTTTGCTTGGCCTCCGCTTCATTGGTGCGATAAGTGAGAATCACGTCTATTCCTTTTTTAGCAATGCTGGTAGCCATATCTTTTCCCAGGCCCCGGTTGCCGCCGGTAACAAGGGCAATTTTAGTTTCTGTCAACATTGTGTTTTGTATTTTCTGATTGCTGTTGCAAAGCTAGTTTAAACATTTTCGGAAAAATTAGCGTCAGAATAATTTAATGCAACTGATGGATTGAGTCTTTTTTAACCGCCAGTTCAATCAATGCTCGAAAATGTTCCATACTTTGGTGCGATACTTCTTACTGATCCTGATTTGTTGAGTTTAAAGTTTCATTGGGCTAATATTTACCATCCCTAAATAAGGAAGAGTGATATTTCCGGACTGTGCAGCTTTTGTAAATACGTTTCAAACCAAGCCGATGACCCGGGATAAACTGGATTGGATTAAGAAACGGTATGTTAAATTCTCTGTTAGATTAAACTCATTTTTTACTTTTTCCGTTAATATTAGTCACAACCTCATAGTTGAGGTTACAAACAAAATATTTCAAACAATAAATTAATTCTTACATCGTTTTCATATTATAAATTTTTAATTAAATGCCCATGAAACCTAATAATAGCGATACCCATCCCATAGTTCGGCTGCTAAAAAACTGGTTCAACCGCTTTTTTCAAAACCCTGAAATGTACCCGATTAAGTACTATAAAAAAGGTAAACGTTTTCGCCGTAACGTTCCAATATTTTAAACAACGAGATTTGTAGCCCCCATAATTGACAGTCCTGCATTAATGCGGGACTTTTTTGTGCCTACATTACTTTTAAATCATTCAAAAAGTCAATCGAAAAGTAATTAAAATGCGCCCTAACAAATGAAAGTAAGCCATGGTTATTGCGATTAATTTTATTGGCTAACTTTAAGCAAAACTTCGAATCTTTTTTATGGATCAGCAAATCATTAATCTATACGACGAATATACACACCTGCCTCTGGGCCGCCAGGAATTTATAAACCGGCTTGCAAAAATGGTGGGGGGCGTTACTGCTGCCATGGCTATTCTGCCAATGTTGGAATTAAATACTGCCAATGCAGCCACTATTCCGGAAGACGAATTGTTTACCGAACGAATTAGCTATCCCGGCATCAATGGTGATATGCAGGCATACGTAGCACGACCAAAAGCAGAAGGAAAATACCCGACCGTAATTGTAATACATGAAAACCGTGGTTTAAATGCCCATATTGAAGATGTTGCCCGACGGGCTGCAAGCGCCGGTTTTTTGGCCATTGCACCCAATGCATTGTCTTCTTTAGGTGGCACGCCCGCCGATGAAGATGAAGCAAGAAAATTGTTTCAACAATTAAAGGCAGAGGATAGCCTGCGGAATTTTATAAAAGTATTTGATTATTTGCCCGGCCGCAAAGATTGTAATGGCAGCATTGGTTGTGTAGGTTTTTGCTGGGGCGGCGGCATGAGTAATAAACTGGCGGTAAATGTACCTTCATTAAAATCTGCAGTCGCTTTCTATGGCGGGCAACCGGATGCATCCGATGTACCCAAAATTAAAGCAGCCGTTCAACTACATTATGGCGGATTAGATGACCGCATCAACGCCGGCATACCAGCATACGAAGCTGCTTTAAAAAGTGCTGGCACCCAGTATGAATTATACCTTTACGAAGGTGTTAACCATGCTTTTCACAACAATACTGCCCCTACGAGATTCAATGAGGCTGCCGCCAAATTGGCCTGGCAACGCACCATTGATTTTTTTGGGAAACACTTGAAATAGATTCACCCAGTAATTAATACTGCTGAAAAGGAAACCCCGAAAGTCAATGATCATTGACTTTCATGTTGTCTTTTTTTCGCTCCTGATACCACTACCCACAAGTGACTGTGAGTTTACTAAAATTAAAATAGATGATAAGCACCTGCTAAGCCAAACCAAGCAAGCCAAAGTAGTCACCCGATTTTTGAATTGAATAAATTACCGACAGATCCGATTTGCCCGGCGGAAAGTGGCTACTTTCGATACAAATTTTAATAATCTATTGAGACATTGTCTTTCCCTTTTTCAGTTGGCGGCTTACCGACACCTTCGTGTTCAAGCAAAAGCCGTTTCTATTATCATTTACCGAAGTGGATATTTTTTTTCATTTTTGTAATTCTCCAACTGCTGTTGTTACTAACCTTTAGTAATCCACCCGGACAATTTTAAACATTAAATCTAAAAGAAAAATGTACACCCCTCTCTCTATTAAAATTAGTAGCGGAAAAGTATATTTGTTTCAATTTAAAGCTGCGCCGTTGGTATTTATTTTGGGTAACCTTTCGAATTTGCCAGGCAAAGCCAGTGTTCGAATCAGCGGCAACCTGGTTTCTATTCGATTACTGGCATTGGTTTAAAAGAGAAGGGGTCGAACGTATTGGGAAACGAAGATGATTTTTGGAGAAGCGCAATGATAAATGGATGAAATCGCTGCCGGAATTAATTGCAAAGGAATCTCAATTTATTGCTGTTGGCGCTTTACACCTTGCAGGCCCACATGGACTATTAAAACAATTGAGACACCTGGGTTTTACACTTACGCCGATAAAATTATAACATTTGAGTGAAGCAAAATTTTTAGATCAGGTACGACAAAACCAGGGAATTATTTTTAAATTGGTAGGCCTCTATGCCAATGATGCAGAAGAAAAAAAAGACCTGTACCAGGAGGTACTGTTACAGGCATGGAAGAGCTGGCCATCATTCCGGCAGGAGGCAAAGTTCAGCACCTGGCTGTACCGCATTTGTTTAAATACCATTTTTACGCAAAAGCGCAAACCGCAACGGGTTGAGTATCCCGCATCACTGGAAACTATCAGTCCTTCTGTACAAAACGGCTTTGTACAGCAGGAAGAAGTAGCAAGGTTAAGGCTGGCCATAAGGCAATTGCCCGAAACAGACCGGGCAATTATATCAATGAATTTAGATGGCTATGAAAATTCGGAAGTAGCGGAGATGTTGGGCATATCCAACAATCATGTGGCAGTAAAACTGCATCGCATTAAACAACAATTGGGTAATCTTTTAACAGCATAAAGATGAATATCAAAAAAACATGGGGTGAAATTAATGATCCGGCAGATCAGGATTTGTCAGCGTTACTGC